>NZ_DATEJY010000066.1:0-43768 GCF_035277725.1 Dyella sp.
CTGGACGAACCCTACGCCAATCTGGACCGCACTGGCATCGAACTGGTGGATGCACTGCTGGAAGCGCATATCGCGCACGGCGGCGCGGCGCTGGTCACCAGTCATGGCGCCGTGCAGTTCCATGGCGGCGAGCCGCAGCGGGTTCGTCTCCATGGTTGAAACAAAACGTCCCGGTCTTGCTCACGCCTGTATGGCGGTGCTGCGCCGCGACCTCACGCTGGCCTGGCGGCAGCGCGGCGACATGGTGCTGCCCGTGCTGTATGCATTGATCGTCACCTCGCTGTTCCCGTTCGCCCTTGGTCCGGAAAGCGCCTTGCTCAAGCGCATTGCCGGCGGCGTGGTGCTGGTGACGGTCTTGTTGGCGATGCTGCTGGCGCTGGACGCGATGTTCCGCAGCGATATCGAGGACGGCTCGCTGGAACAGCTGATGTTGGCGCCCCAACCGCTGGCGCTGATGCTGGGGATGAAAATCTTCGCGCATTGGCTGGCAACCGCCCTGCCGTTGATCGTGGTGGCGCCCATGCTGGCAAGCATGCTGCATCTACCCACCGCCGCGATGCCCGTACTGATAGCCGCGTTGCTGCTCGCCACACCGCTGCTGAGCCTGCTGGGTGGCATCCTGGTAGCGCTGACGGCCGGCACGCGGCGCTCTGGTATGCTGCTGGCCTTGATGCTGCTGCCGCTCTGCGTGCCGGTGGTGATCTTCGCCGCAGGCGCACTGGCAGCCGCCCAGGAAGGGCTGCCGTGGATCGCCCCCATCGCATGGTTGGGCGCAACGCTCGTACTGGCCGTGGTGCTGGCTCCACTCGCTTGCGCTGCAGCCCTCCGCATCGCACTGGATTCGTAGCACATGGCCAACTGGATCCCCCTATGGTTGCACAAGCTCAGCTCGCCGCCGGTGTTCTACCGCTTTGCCGGCACGCTGCGGCCGTGGGCGATTTCCTTTGCGTTGATACTTGGCCTTGCCGCGTTGTACGGCGGCCTGGTGCTGGCGCCGCCCGATTACCAGCAGGGCGATGACTACCGCATCATCTTCATCCACGTGCCGTGTGCCTGGATGGGTCTGTTTATCTACGGCGTGATGGGCATTGCCGCGTTCATCGCGCTGGTGTGGCGCATCAAATTGGCCGAAGTGGTGGCGATGGCTTCCGCGCCGGTCGGTGCGGCGTTCACCTTCATCACCCTGGTGACCGGTTCGCTGTGGGGCATTCGCATGTGGGGCACGTGGTGGACCTGGGATGCGCGGCTTACGTCCGAACTGGTGCTGCTGTTTCTGTATCTGGGCGTGATCGCGCTGTACCACTCGTTCGAGGATCGCCGTCAAGGCGCACGCACCGCGGCGTTTCTGGCGTTGATCGGGATCGTCAACGTGCCGATCGTGCATTTCTCGGTGAACTGGTGGAACACCTTGCATCAAGGCTCCACCATCAAGCTGCTCGGGCCCTCCACCATCGCGCCGTCGATGCTATGGCCGCTGCTCACCATGATGGTCGCCACCAAGTTGTATTACATCGCCAGCCTGTGCGGTCGCGTGCGTGCGGATTTGCTGTCGCTGGAAGGCGGCAAGGATTGGGTACGGCAAATCGCCGAGAACGAGGTGCACGGATGAACCCCGCATCGCTGCAATCGTTTCTGGCCATGGGCGGTTATGCGGTTTATGTGTGGCCGGCCTATGGCGTGTTCTTTCTCGTGCTGCTGATTGACTGGTTCGCGCCGCAGCTCCGTCGCCGCCGCGTGTTGCGTGAATTGCGCGCACGCATGGCGCGGCAGGGCGCGCGCAAAGCGCGCGCCTCTTCCCCCTCTCCCCTCCGGGGAGAGGGTTGGGGTGAGGGGTCGCACTTGCCATGATGTCTTTCTCTGTCACTGAATTGCTTTGCGATGCCCGCACGCTAACAAACAAACATCATCGCAAGATTCTCCCCTCACCCCAGCCCTCTCCCCGGAGGGGAGAGGGGGTTGATTTGCCATGAACCCTACGCGTCAACGCCGACTCACCATCATCCTCGCCATGCTTGCGGCCGTGATCGTGTCCGCAGCCTTGGTGGTCTACGCGCTGCAGCAGAACATGAATTACCTGTTTACGCCGAGCCAGGTGCAGGCAGGTGAAGCGACCTCCTACAAGTCCTTCCGCCTCGGCGGCATGGTCAAGGCCGGTTCGATCCAGCGCAGCAATGATTCGCTGAAAGTCACCTTCACCGTCGTCGATGCGAGCGGTGCGATGCCGGTGGAATACAACGGCATCCTGCCGGACCTATTTCGCGAGAACCAATCGGTGATCGCCACCGGCCATATGGACGGTGCGCGTTTCATCGCCACCGAAGTGCTGGCCAAGCACGATGAAACCTACATGCCGAAAGAGCTGAAGGATGCGATGGCCAAGGCGCATGCCGGCAAGCGCATCGATGAAGCCGCCAATCAGGACAAGCAGCAGCTATGACCCCCGAACTCGGCCAGCTTGCACTCATTCTTGCGTTGTTTCTCGCGCTGGCGCAAAGCGTGTTGCCGCTAATCGGTGCATGGCGTGGCAACCGTGCGTTGATGGCGGTGGCGCGCCCGGCGGCGACCGGGCAAGCAGTGTTCGTGGCGCTGGCGTTCGCGATTCTGGTGTCGGCATTTCTGCGCTTTGATTTTTCGGTGCAATACGTGGCCGACAATTCGAACCTGCAACTGCCTTGGTACTACCGCATCGCGGCGGTGTGGGGCGCGCACGAAGGTTCGATGCTGCTGTGGGTGCTGATCCTCAATGTGTGGACCGTGGCGCTTACGCTATTCAGCCGCCGTCTGCCGGATGCATTCCTGGCGCGCGTGCTTAGCGTACTCGGCATCATCTCGACCGGTTTTCTCTGCTTCATCCTGTTTACCTCCAATCCGTTCGCACGCCTGCTGCCGATGCCGCCGGACGGGGCGGATCTCAATCCGGTACTGCAAGATCCGGGCATGACGTTTCATCCGCCCGTGCTGTACATGGGTTACGTCGGCTTCTCGGTAGCGTTTGCGTTTTCGATTGCCGCGTTGCTGGGCGGTTCGATGGAACAAAGCTGGGTGCGCTGGGCGCGACCGTGGACGAATGCAGCGTGGGGATTTCTTTCCTGTGGCATCGTCGCCGGCAGCTGGTGGGCCTACGCGGAACTGGGCTGGGGCGGCTGGTGGTTCTGGGATCCGGTGGAGAACGCCAGCTTCATGCCGTGGCTGGTGGGCGTGGCACTGATTCATGCGCAAGCGGTGACGGAGAAACGCGGTTCGCTGCGTGCATGGACCATTCTGCTCTCGCTGTTTGCGTTCTCGTTGTCGTTGCTGGGTACGTTCCTGGTGCGTTCGGGCATCCTTACCTCGGTGCATGCATTTGCGTCCGATCCGAGGCGCGGCACCTTCATTCTTTGCTTCCTTGCCGTCGTCGTCGGCGGCTCGTTGCTGCTATATGCGTTGCGTGCGCCGAAAGTGGCGGGCGGCAAAGCGTTTGCACTGGTCTCGCGCGAAAGCGCGATCCTGATCGGCAACCTGATGTTCACCGTGGCCGCGGCGATGGTGATGCTCGGCACGCTGTTCCCGCTGCTGGGCGATGCGTTGAACCTGGGCAAAATTTCCGTTGGCCCGCCCTACTTCGGCCTGCTGTTCCCCTTGCTGATGCTGCCGGTAGTGCTGTTGTTGCCGTTCGGCCCCTATCTGCGCTGGGGCAACAGCGAAGCGCCGGTGCTCAAGCAAGTGCTGGCGCGTGCAGGCATCGGCGCCATCGCATGCGCCGTCATCGCAGCCTTCCTTGTGCAAGGCCAGCTGAAAGCGATCGCGGGCGTAGCCAGCGCGGTGTGGGTAGGCGTGGGCGTGGTGCTGTACATCCTCAAGCGCTGGCGCGACATGCCCAGCGGACGCCGCTACCCCGCCGAAATGGCCGGCATGTTGCTGGCGCACTTCGGCGTGGCGATATTTCTGATCGGCGTGCTGCTGTCCGAATCGCTGAGCGTCACGCGCGACGTGCGCCTGTCGCCGGGACAAGTCGCCACCATCGGCGGCTATGCATTTCGCTTTGACGGCGTCACCCAAGCCACCGGCCCGAACTGGACGGCGCAGCAAGGCGTGGTGACCGTGACGCGCAACGGCTCGCCGGTAGCGGTGATGCATCCGCAAAAACGCACCTATGCGCGCGAGCAAGTGCAGACCACCTCCGCGATCGATCCGGGCATCACCCGTGATATCTACGTGGCATTGGGTGAACCGATGGACCCGAATCACGTGGAAGGCGCGTGGGCGTTGCGGCTGTATACCAAGCCGTTCGTGCGCTGGATTTGGGCTGGTGGCCTGTTCATGATGCTGGGCGGCTTCGTCAGCGCAGCCGATCGCCGCTTCCGCGTGAAGCGTGAAGTGGAGGCTGCACAGACCGTCACGGCTACGCTGCAGGAATCACAGGCATGAGCCGGTTGCTGCCTTTCTTCGCGTTCGTCTTGCTGGCGGCATTGCTCGGCTTCGGCATCTGGTGGAACAGCGCGCATGATCCCACTGCCGTGCCCTCGCCGTTGATCAACAAGCCGGCACCGGCGTTCGCGTTGCCGATGCTGAATGAACCGGCCAAGACGGTGAGCAAGGATTCGATGCTGGGCAAACCCTATCTGGTGAACGTGTTCGCCAGCTGGTGTTTCGCCTGCGGCGAGGAGCATCCGGTGCTGATGGCCGAGTCCAAGAACTTCGGCGTGCCGGTGATCGGCTACGACTACAAGGATGATCCCAACGACGCCAAGGCGTGGCTGGCGCAGCACGGCGATCCGTATGACATGGTGATTGCCGATACCAGTGGCCACACTGCGATCGACTTCGGTGTGTACGGTGCGCCGGAAACGTTTTTGATCGATGGCAAGGGTGTGATTCGCTACAAGCGCATCGGGCCGTTGACGCCGGATGTGATTGCGCAGCAGTTGAAGCCGGCCATCGCAGCGTTGCAGAAGGAGGCGCCATGACCTCCATGCAACACGCACCTTCGTCGCCCCGGCGAACGCCGGGGCCCAGCGCCTTTGCTTGCCCTTCAATACCCTGGGCCCCGGCGTTCGCCGGGGCAACGAAGATGTGCATCAGTCTCCTTGTCGTATTGGCATTGGCACTCATCGCAAACAGCGCTCTAGCCCAGGCCATCGACCCACTCCCCTTCCGCGACCACGCCGAAGAACTGCGCTTCCAACACCTCACCAGCGAACTGCGCTGCCTGGTCTGCCAGGACGAAAACCTCGCCGACTCCAACGCCGATTTCGCGCGCGACATACGCCACAAAGTGTTCGAGCTGATGCAACAAGGCAAGAACGACGCGCAAATCAAGCAATACCTGGTGGATCGCTATTCCGACTTCGTGCTCTACGACCCGCCGGTCAATCACCGCACCTGGCTGCTGTGGTTCGGACCGCTGCTGATCCTGATCGCCGGCGGCATCGTCGTTGTCAACACTATCCGCAAGCGCAGCCGCATTGCTGCGCCGATTGCATCCGCACCGACCGATAACGGGGACGATTGGTGAAATCGCTTTTCTACATTGCCGCCGCAGTGATGATCGCTGTGGCGCTCGCCCTGCTGTTGCTGCCGTTGCTGCGGCATGGCCGGCAAACCGGTCGTCCGCGCAGCCTGTTCGTGCTGATGCTGTGCATGGCGCTGGTGGTGCCGATCGGCGCAGCGCTGTTGTATCAGCAAGTCGGTACACCGGTGGCGCTGAATGGTGTTGCCACGCAGGCGCAGACCGTCACCGACGTCAACAAGGCGCTGGATGAGCTGCGCGCGCATCTTGCGGCGCAGCCGAACGACGTACAAGGTTGGCTGCTGCTGGCGCAGGCCGACATGGAAATGCAGCAGCCGGAACAGGCGCGCGATGCCTACGACAAGGTGCTGAAGCTCAAGCCGGACAACACCAGCGCGATGGTCGGCTGGGCGCAGGCCGAATCCGCCGCCAGCCCGGACCACCACATCGGCGATCGTGCACGCGCCCTGCTGGAGCAAGCGGTAAAGCGCGAACCCGATAACCAGCGCGGACTATGGCTGCTGGGCATCAGCGATTTCCAGCAAGGCCGCTTTGCCGAAGCCGCGTCCACCTGGCGTACCCTGCAGCCGATGCTGCAGCCGGGCTCCAATGTGGCGCAGGCGGTTGCGCAGCAAATCGCCCTGGCGGATGCGCGTGGCGGAACACCGGCCAGTGCTTCGAGCGCGGCGGCTTCCGCACCAGCCGTGCAAGTAAACGTGGCCTTGGCGCCAGCGCTCAAAGCCAAGCTCGCCGCCGGCGACACGTTGTTCGTCTATGCCCGTGCGGAAAACGGGCCGCCCATGCCGTTGGCCGTCGCGCGGCTCGATGCCAGCCAATTGCCCGCCACCGTCACGCTGACCGATGCGATGAGCATGCTGCCATCGATGAAACTGTCTTCCGTGCCGCGTGTGGTGATTGGTGCACGCATCAGCCATAGCGGTAATGCGATGGCGCAAGCCGGGGATCTGGAGGGAGACGGCGGCACGGTCGACGTGGATAGCAAGGCGCCGGTGAAGGTTCTTATCGACAAAGTGCATGAGTGAAAATCGGCTAGGATTTATGCACTTTCGTGATGTGCGATTTCCTCATCGTCATTCCGGCGCAGGCTGAAGTGCTGTACAACAGCCTGCGCCGGAATGACGATAAGGCGAGTTCGGCCATGCCTGACACTGTGAAACACCCCATTGAGCAAGGACTGGCCATGAGCGACGCACGCCAATACTTCACCCTGCCATCTCCGTTCGCCATGAAACGCGGCGGCAGCCTGCATGGCGCGCGCATCGCCTACGAAACCTGGGGCCAATTGAATGCCTCGCGCGACAACGCCGTGCTGATTCTCACCGGCCTGTCCCCGAGTGCGCACGCTGCTGCCAACGCACAAGATCCCTCGCACGGCTGGTGGGAAGGCATGCTCGGTCCCGGCAAGGCCATCGATACCAACCGCTGGTTCGTGATCTGCGTGAATTCGCTGGGCAGCGACAAAGGTTCCACTTGCCCAGCTTCCATCGACCCGTCCACCGGCGAACCCTATCGCCTCAGTTTTCCCGATCTCTCACTGGAAGACGTGGCCAATGCCGCGCATGCGCTGGTCAAAAACCTAGGTATCGAACAACTCGCCTGCCTGATCGGCTGCTCGATGGGCGGCATGAGCGCGCTGGGCTACATGGTGCTGCATCCCGACAGCGTGCGCGCGCACATCAGCGTGAATACCGCGCCGCAAGCGCAGCCGTTCGCGATTGCCATCCGCTCGCTGCAACGCGAAGCCATCCGGCTCGATGCCAACTGGAGCGACGGCCGCTACGACGACGAACGCTATCCGGATATCGGCATGAGCATCGCGCGCAAGCTCGGCGTGATCACCTATCGTTCCGCGATGGAGTGGAACGGACGCTTTGCCCGCATCCGCCTCGATCCCGAGCAGCGCGAAGATCAACCTTTCGGCGTTGAATTCCAGGTGGAGTCGTACCTGGAAAGCCATGCCCGACGTTTCGTGCGCACTTTCGATCCCAACAGCTACTTGTATCTTTCGCGCGCCAGCGACTGGTTCGACATCAGCGAATACGGCAACGGCAGCGTGCTGGAAGGCCTGAAGCGCATCCGCATCGAGCAGGCGCTGGTGATCGGCGTCAGCACCGACATTCTGTTTCCGCTGGAACAGCAGGAGCAGATCGCCGAAGGGCTGGAAGCGGCCGGCGCCAAGGTGGAATTCGTGGCCCTGGATTCGCCACAGGGCCACGATGCATTCCTGGTGGATATCGAGAACTACAGCCGCGCGATCGGCGGGTTTCTCGCGCAGCTCTGACAGGAGCATGTACCCATGTAGGCTGGGATGAAATCCCAGCATCGCCATGCACGATCATGCTGGGATTTCATCCCAGCCTCCGCATTGCAAACGCGTCGTTGGATTGCTAATAAGCCTGCGTATCATCCACCTTGATGATCTTCCAAACACCATCTTGCCGGCGAAGAAATACCAGGACGCTGCTATCGCGCTTGGCACCAAAGGTCACCGCCACCACGGCTACGTCACCCAGCATGATCGCCGGACGCGCAGCGATGTGCGCCAGCCAGTCGCTGCGATCGTAATCCTGGACCTTTAGAAAATAATCCACGCCCTGCGGTGCGCCACCATAGGCGTATTCGCTTTTCAATCGATCGACCGTGTTCTTGGCGACGTAGCGGTAGATGTCCGCCAAATTCAGGGGAAAAGTCTGATCGGTGTCGTTCTTGACGAACCAGGTGTAAAAGGCAGTCACGCGTTGTTCCGGCGCCTGGGTGCTTTGCGCGCGTAAAACGCTCTGAAACAAGATGCCGATGGCCATGAGGAACAATACGGCACGTAAACTGTGTTTCTTCACGTTTGCCTCAAGGATGGCGATAAAGTTTGTAGGCAGGCTTGGCCGCTCTGTACGATGGGCCGGGATAAAGCCCGTGCAGTTGG
Source organism: Dyella sp. (assembly GCF_035277725.1). Classification (GTDB taxonomy): domain Bacteria; phylum Pseudomonadota; class Gammaproteobacteria; order Xanthomonadales; family Rhodanobacteraceae; genus Dyella_B. The sequence continues at coordinate 8,430 of NZ_DATEJY010000066.1, forward strand.
ATGAAGTCTGAAATCCAGTGTGTCTCATCAAAGATGGCCATGTGGTCATACGGGTTTCCGGGGGGCCGGCTGTATCACCACGACGTCTCCCTTTTGCGGCTGACCGTCTACTTCGTAAAAGCCAGCCATCTGAAGAGGGGGCCCGTAATCTTTTGCAAAGCTGGTACGCGGGAGAGAAACGCCTCCCCGCTCAATCGCCTCACGAACATACTCGGCGCATCTTCCCAGGGAGTTCAAGTGCGCCTGGCGTTTCGCGTAATCCACGGCACGTGTCACATCGAATGGCATAAAGACATTTCTCACTAATGAATGAGAAGTGTGCCTTGGTCAAATATCCACGCCAAAGCAGATGCCCCCATAGCCGCGTAAGGTCAGGGCTCGTCGATTCCGCGCCTTCGATCACGGGGTGTAGGCTGGAATGAAAATCCCAGCATCAGAACCCTGGGAAGCTGGGATTTCATCCCCGCCTACCGGCGAGGCCACTGGCCTTTATGCCTCGACCGGAATTTCCAACGAGCGGAATTCGGCAAACATCTTTTCCGCCTCAGGCAGCTCGCGCAGCGGCACGTAGTCGCAAACGGCGGCGAAGCGTTCCCACAGATCCACCACGCGAGCGGTGCGGTGGGCATCCTCGATGGCGCCATCCTTCCACTCGAACACCTCGACAATGATGCCGTTCAGGCCGCGCATCGCCTGTGCAGGCCGATCGGTCACCAGGCCCAGCGTGCGCAGGCACGGCACGTGCTCGCGAACCAGGGCCTCCAGATCCTCTGCGCACCCCGGCTTCGGACGGTACGCTACAATCACCATCACACCCATGGACGCTCCCCCCTTCCTGTTAGTCCAGGAAGGCTAGCAGAGAAGCTTCAAGATGGCGTCAACAGCCAGCTTTCGTGGGTGCAAGCCTTTCAGATTTATCGAGACCTTCGATGCTCACCACCGAATTCCCCGGCTGTCGGAAACTTATCCAGGCGATCGACTCAGCTGTCGCCAAGGGCTCCACGCCCGCCATCACCGACAGCCTGCGCAACAGCCTGTGCAAGTTGATCCAGAGCAAGGAAATCGTCCTGCCCGCCTGCGTGTTCGAAACCGCCGAAAACCGCTACGCCCGCCGCGAGCTGTATCACAGCGACGAGTTCGGCTACTGCGTGGTGGCCATGACCTGGGCGCCCGGCCAGGGCACCCCCATCCACGACCATTGCGGCATGTGGTGCGTGGAAGGCGTGTGGAGCGGTGCACTGGAAGTGGTGCAGTACGAGCAGCTCCCGGTGGACGATCAAGAGGGCACGTACCGCTTCCAGCCGGTCGGCTCCATCCAGGCCGGCCCCGGCTCCGCCGGCAGCCTGATCCCGCCGCACGAGTACCACACCATCCGCAACCCCAGCGACGACGCCATCGCGGTGAGCCTGCACATCTACTCCGGCAACATGACCCACTGCGCCGTATTCCAGCCCAAGGACGGCGACCGCTGCTACGAGCGCCAGGACCGTAAATTGAGTCTCGACCCGGTGAACTGAAACCGGCATAATAGGCGTTCGCACTTGCCGGTGTGGCGGAATGGTAGACGCGGCGGACTCAAAATCCGCTTCTGGCGACAGAGTGTAGGTTCAAGTCCTATCACCGGTACCAATATAGGTTTCAGAGAACAGCTGCTTCGCTCTGAAAGAAGAAAAGCCCGCAAAACGCGGGCTTTTTTTGTGTCTGCGGCATCTCGCTGCGGTTCCCGAGCTTGGCGCGATGGCGCGAATTCAAGCTTCGCGCCAATGACATGTCAAAGCGAATCGTCATTCCAGCGAAAGCCCATTGCCGCCCGGGAAATGAAACGCTTCAAAGAAATGCGCGGCATCTGGCGTAATGCTGGAGTTCTTGCGAAAAACTCAACGCTATCGATTTGTCATCCCAGCGAAAGCTGGGATCCAGTGCCTTTAACGCTATGCAAGTCGCTGGATCCCAGCTTTCGCTGGAATGACGTTGTTTTAGCTCTCCCGCAACATCCATAGAAACTTCCAGATTCACCTCGCGTAATTCTTCGCTCCGGCCACGCACACCACCGTACCCAGCGTCACCACCAGCATCATCCAGCTCACCTTTTCATGCAGGATCAACGCAGCAAGAGCCAGCCCCATGAAAGGCTGAAACAGCTGCAGTTGCCCCACCGCTGCGATACCGCCTTGCGCCAGGCCGCGATACCAGAACACGAAACCGATCAGCATGCTGAAGAGCGAAACATAGGCGAGGCCGATCCACGCCTGCGCGCTGACATGACCCAGCGATGACGGCATGGTCAGCAACGCCATCGGCAGCATGATCGGCAGCGACAGCACCAACGCCCAGCTGATGACCTGCCAACCGCCAAGCTCGCGCGAAAGGCGTGCACCTTCCGCATAACCCAGGCCGCACACCATCACGGCAGCCAGCATCAGCAGATCGCCCAAAGGCGATGCGTGAATGCCAGTCAACGCTGCATAGCCGACGACGAAAGCGCTGCCGATGATGGAGAACAGCCAAAACACCGGCCGCGGGCGTTCCCCGCCGCGAAGCACGGCAAAAATCGCCGTGCACAACGGCAGCAGTCCGACGAAGACCATCGAATGGGCAGACGTGACGTGCTGTAACGCCAAGGCGCTCAGCAGCGGGTAACCCACCACACATCCAACAGCAGTCAGCGCGAGCGATGGCATATCGGCGGCATGCGGCCGGCGCTGACGAAGCAGCAGCAGCAACGCCAAACCCAGCGATGCCGCAATGCTCGCCCGCGCGCAAGTCAGAAACATCGGGTTGAGATCAGCCACTGCCACGCGTGTGGCCGGCAACGATCCCGCAAACATCACCACGCCGATAAACCCGTTGATCCAGCCGTTCGTTTTTTCCATCGAAAAAACCCTTCAGTCACCGGCTTTCAGTGGAGCATCGGTGCAGCTGGCCGGGCCAGGTACAGTCATATACAATTCAAAAGAACTGTTATGGATATAAAGCCAGTACGGTTGAGGGGAAAAGCATGAAGCAAAGCGGCACACGCATCCGGGCGGTGATGGCAGAGATCCAATCGCGGATTGCCTCCCGCGCCTGCCTGCCCGGCGCACGCCTGCCTTCGGTGCGCGCACAGGCGCAAGCCATGCAGCTCTCGGTGTCGACCGTGGTGGAAGCGTATGAGCGCCTGGCGGCCGAAGGCGTCATCGCCGCCCGCCCAGGATCGGGGTTCTACGTGACAGGGCCGGTCGCCCCGCTGACGCTGACGGAAATCGGTCCCAAGCTGGACCGCGAAGTCGATCCGTTGTGGGTCTCGCGTCAGTCGTTGGAAACGGATGCATCCGTGCTCAAACCCGGATGTGGTTGGCTGCCTGCCGCATGGCTGTATGAGGCAGGCATGCGCCGCGCCCTGCGCGCGCTGGCAAGGGCTGACACGTTGGCGTTGAGCGAATACGCCACGCCGCTGGGCTACCCGGCGCTGCGTCAGTTTCTTTCCCGGCGAATGACTTCACTCGGCATCGAAGCAGCACCCGAACAGATCATGCTCACCGAATCGGGTACGCAGGCGATCGACCTGATCTGCCGCTTCCTGTTGGAACCGGGCGATACCGTGCTGGTGGACGATCCGTGCTACTTCAATTTCCATGCATTGCTCAAAGCGCATCGCGTGCATGTCGTGGGTGTGCCCTATCGCGCAAACGGGCCGGACGTAGACATGTTCGCCGCGGCTTTGAAGGAACACTCGCCACGGCTCTACATCACCAACTCCGGCATCCACAATCCAACCGGTGCGGTGCTTTCGCCAGTCGTGGCGCATCGGTTGTTGAAGCTCGCTGACCATTCGGATCTTGTAATCATCGAAGACGATATCTTCGCCGACTTCGAAACCACGCCTGCACCGAGACTGGCGGCCTTCGATGGTCTCTCGCGCGTGATCCATATCGGCAGCTTTTCCAAGACCATCTCGGCATCGTTGCGTTGTGGCTACATCGCGGCACGCGGCGATTGGATCGAAAACCTCACCGACCTGAAAATCGCCACTGCATTTGGCGGCGGACGGCTCGCTGCCGACATCGTGCTGCGGGCGTTGACCGACAGCGGCTACCGCAAACACATGGAAACGGTGCGCCTGCGGCTTGCCGAACACATGGACAAGACCATCAGCCGACTCAAAGCCGTCGGCATCACGCCCTGGCTTACGCCACAAGCCGGCATGTTCCTCTGGTGCCGGCTGCCTGCAGGCATGGATGCCGCCAACCTGGCACGGGCATGCTTGCAAGATAACGTCGTGCTGGCGCCAGGCAACGCCTTCAGCCAGTCATTGAGCGCGAGCGACTATTTGCGTTTCAACGTTGCGCAATCAACCGATAGCCGGGTATTCCATGTGCTGGCGCGGGCGCTTTGCACGTAGCGTCATTTTTTTCGAATATCTCATGGAGAAATGATGCTCGCAGCTCAGCAGCGCTCGCTTGAGCCCATTAGACCGCAACGCTGATACCTGGCGCATGCGCGCGACAATGCTCGTGTAGGCTGGGATGAAAGCCCAGCATGATTGGCATGGCGATGCTGGGATTCATCCCAGCCTACGACCGGATCCAACGATTCAGCGTCGACATCCGAATCCATATCGCATCAAGCAGAAAGACTCTTGAACGCTTCCGGCAACGTACGCAACGCATGGCGCGAATGGCGATCGTTGAGTGCGCAATGCAGTACGACTTCCTGCGTCGGCAACGAAGGCAGCGATAAAGCCGGGCCTACGTCGACAGTACCGCTCGGCGCCGTGCCCCGTGCCATCACTGCAATCGCCAAGCCTGCAGCAGCCGCGGCACCGACGACCGTGGCACCTTTGCCGATAAACACTTCCGTCCATGCGATACCTGCTTCATCCAGCGCCCGCACGGCCGCGGCGCGGATACCGCACGCATCGCCTTGCGTGGACAGCGGTAACGGCTGGCCAGGGCGAAGCGTCCAGTTCGGCGCACCGATCCAGGCGAAGTTTTCGGTGAAGATGGTTTCGCCCTGCTGGCGGCGGTTGTCGGCCTGCAAGATCAATGCGGCGTCCAGCATGCCCTCTTCATACGCATGCATGGAAAAGCAGCCAACGGCTGGATTGGCGCAGCGTACGGCAGATCGTAGGCTGGGATGAAATCCCAGCATCGGAAACCGCAACAAGGCCGGGGCTTCATCCGACACGGCTCCGGAAAGCCTATACCAGGGCTTGAAGCCGCTCTCCAAATAGCTCCGGCTGTCCACGATAAAACGCATTGACAGCCGCCTCCTCCATCAATCCACGCCGCAACGACAATCGCAGCGCATCGTCCTTGACCAGACGCACGGCGGCTTTCACATAGTCGTCGACGGATTTGGCGACCAGCCAATCCGGCAAACCGACGCGCGCGAACAAGGCTTCATCGATATGCTCCAGCACTTCCGGTCCGGTCTTGCACACACCCACCATGCCCAGCGCCGTGACATCCACGATGCCATTGGTATTGCCGAACGGAAACGGATTCAGATACAGGTCGCAGCTGTTGAGCAGTTCCATATAAGCCGGATACGGCATGATCGGGTGCACGAACGCATCAGCCAGATAGCGTTGGATGAAATCGCGCGCTTCCAGATACACCAGCCCGCGCGTCGCCCCCATAAAGAAATGGAACTCCACCGGCCGTCCCGCTTCGCGACGGATACGTGCAAGTGCTTCCACAAAACCGGGATTCAATTTCATCGTCGTGGCAGCAATGGCGATGCGGATTGCTTCGGGATGTTCCCGCAACTTCGGCTGATACGTGCCGGTTTGCGCCGATGGCACGAAAGGCATGGCGGCCTTGGGTAACGCCAGCAGTTTTTCGCTGAAACAGGCCGGATCGCCCACCCAATCCTCCGGCAGCACGAAGTAATCGATCACCGGCGACATCGACGTGGCCGGATGTCCATACGAAACCACCTGCACCGGCGCCAGGCGCAGATTGGTCAGGTAGATGCTGTGCGGAAACATGCCGAACGCCGGGTAGTAGACGATATCCGGCCGTAGCTCCTGCGCTTTCGCACGCACGAAGGAAACGGTTTCGCCTTTCACTTCGATGTATTCGTCAAACACGGCCTTGCCCAACTCGTCCACCTGGCCGGCATGGCCGATGCCGACCACGCGGAAACGCGCGCGCGCCGCCTTGATCGATGCCGAATGCGTGCGATAGATGGAATGCGCACCGGAGAACCATTCCAGTATCACCAGCATCAGCGGCTTTTCGCCGGGCGCACGCACGCGTGCCGGGCCTTCCACATCCTTGAAGCCCTGCTCTACCAGCTTCTTGCGCACCAGGCGATTGATCGGCGCCTTGATCGCGTGCCGCTTCGGCGTGTCGGCGTAGCTGCAATGCATGTAGACGTCGTGCAGCACGCCGATCGGCAATACGTTGAGGTCTTCGATCTCGTCCAGCTTGGATGGCAGCCATTGCAGCAATACCTCGCGCTTGTCGTGCGCGGCGGCCGTTCCCAGAAAACGGGGTGACAGCAGCGCGCAGGCAAGCGCTGCGGCAAGATGGCGGTCGCTCCGCCACAAGGCTTCCATGTTCATGGGAATCTCGGAGTTCGGCGTATACAGCAGGCAGAACTTGGCGAGATCGCGATTGTTGACTTCCACCGCCCTGGCATCCGCGCCCTTGATGTTAAGCGCGCGCAGGATGTGGTCGGCATTCCTGAAAGAACTCGCGGCGAACAGCGTGGCGATCCAGCGATGGAAATACAGCAGCTGCCGATAGCCATCGAAGGAAAGACTGAAAGCCGGATCACTGAACAGTGCAGAGAGTGCCGAGCAGATCCGGTTGATGATGTGCGGGTCCTGATCCGTGCCCATCATGCTGGCAGTGGGTTGCGCATGAAACCCTACGTCGAGTCCGCCGTAGTTGCGATCGAGCATGGCCAGCAAGGCGAGGAACTCGCGCGCCGCGGCTTCGTGCTTGCGTGCGTAGCAGATGGATTCGAAACGTCCCAGCGAAAAAACCGGTTCCGCAGGAGACGAGGGGGTTTCACTTGTCACAGGCTCTGCTTGGATGTTCATACGTGGATTCTCCCCGTCTTCGCTCAGCTTGCGCGCATCTCAATCCTGCGCTGCATCAACCACCTGGCCGTCCCGACACCATTTGCCGGCATCCATCCACCGGCAACGCATTCACATAACCCGGCACGCGAATCGCTCCCTGCACGCAATACAACGCTTCGCTCGGCAACTGTCCGCTCTGCGCCACCTGGTTCAAGGTAGGCGATACCTCGCTCTGCGTCACCGCGATCCACGGCGGCGGCATCAGGCCGATCATGTGCTGTCCCGTGCGTAGCGCACCGCGCCATTTGTCTACATCAAATGGAACAGGCGGTGGCTGCGCCGGCTCCACGCGCGGCACAATCAACACATAATCCCCAGCCGTCGGTCCGGCCAATACCAGCGTGCCAGGCGTGCCACCCTGCATGATCGTCAGCGTCTCGCCAGGCAGCACGCCCGATAGCGTGGCCTGCGAAATGTTCAACGTGCCGTCGCTATTCAAGCTCACATTCGACGCCACCACCGGCCGGCGCGTGATGGTGCCCGGGGCGCTGACATAGGTGATGGCGTAGTCGCCCAGGCGGCCGCCCATGCTGCTGCTCAACCCCACGCCATGGCTGTCGACCACCAGCAGCGAGCCGTCAGCGCCCAATGCGTTCGAATTGTTGTACGCCTGGAACAGGTTCGTGAGGCTGTCGTTCCCGACGAGACCGGTGACGTTGGTCACGGCTGCGTTGCTTGTCGTCGTCCCGTCGTACATCTTGGTATCGGTCGATGCCGTCACGGTGACATTCGCCGGTGTGATCGTGCCCATGGCGTTCACGTAGGACACGATGTAGTCCGTGATGTAGCCGCCGTTGATCGACGCGTTGCTCAAGGTGGTCGCCGCCGACAGCGTCGAGCCGTCCGCACCCTGCGCATGGCTTGAGTTGTACACCTCAGTCACGGTCCCGTTCAGGCTGTCCGTGCCGCGGAAACCTGTCACCGTCGCCGTCACGTTCGACGACACGCTACCGTCGTAGACCTTGGAGCCGGTGTTCGACGTCACCGTCAAGGCTGCCGGCGTGATCGTGCCCGCCGTGTTGACATAGCTGATCGCATAGTCGCCGAGCAGACTGCCGTGGTTGCCGCTCAAGCCCGCGCCAGTGCCATTGACTACCAGCAGCGAGCCGTCCGTGCCCTGCACGTGTGAACTGTTGTACGACTGGAATACACCGGTCAGGTTGTCGCCCGATAGCAATCCCGTGATGTTGGTCACTGCCGCATTGCTGGTGGTCGTGCCGTCGTACACCTTGGTGTCCGTCGACGCCGTCACCGTCACCGCCTTTGGCGTGATCGTGCCGTCGCTACCGGAGAGTGTGTTGCTGCTCAGGTAATAGTCGCCGGCATCCGCGCCGCCCAAGGCGATGTTGTTGACGGTATAGCCAAGGTTGTTGCCCGCGTGTGTGGTATTGAATGCACCATCAGCACCGACGGTAACGGTGTCGCCCGTCAGCTCGCCCTGAAGGCCCACTGCCAAGCCGGTTATGGTTGTCGTGCCGTCGTACACCTTCGACACGCCATTGACCAGCGGCGTGAGCGCAGCCCGGCTCACCATCTGATTACCGACATAGACCGCTTGCAGGAAGTCGTTGCCCACGATGCTGGTGTTCGAGCCCGTCAGCCCGTAGTTCCCCGCGGCCAGGAAGTCCGCACCGCTTTGCACCGCCCCCGTAGGCGTCACGGTGAACGTGACGCTGCCGCCGACATTGTCGTCATACGTGAACGTGTTGCCGTTGTGGCTGGTTTGCGTGAGCGTATGAATAACGTTGCCGCTATCCATGTACTGCGCGCTGGTGATGGCGTAGCCCGGCGTGGTGCCGTAGGTGTTGTTCATGTTCTGAATGTGCACCAGCAGCTGTTGCGCAGGCACGATCTGGTAGTTTCCGTTGACGTAGGTGATGTTGTAGTTGCTGGAGGTATATCCCGATGCCACCAGCACACCGTTATACGTGCCGGCCGCCTCGTCGACGCCGACTCCCGTGCGAGTGATCGAGAGCGTGCCGCCCAGCATGCTGGCGTTGTCGCCGCCGATGAAGCCCGTGAAGCTCACGCCGTTGTACCCGGCCGTGTCGCTCTGCGTGACGATCTTGGCGTCGTTGTTAGCCGTCACCACGAGACTGGCAGCGCTGATCACGGCACTGGCCGAAGCTGGCGTGGCGAGGGTGTAGTCGCTTGCCAATCCCGCCACCTCGTTGCCCGCTCCAACGCCGCTGCCGTTGCCGCTGGCCGCACCGGTGAAGCCGACCAGGCTGCCCGTGCCGCTGGCCACCACATTGCGCGTGCCGGCATTCGGGTTATCGAAGGCCAGGGAGAAGCCGGTAACGCCCGTGGCGGCATCGTTGCCCACGAAGCCAGAGGAAGGCGCCAGCGTCACCGTGGAGGTTGTGCTGGTCGTGCCGTCGTAGGTCTTGCCCACGGCGTTGATGACTGGCATCAACACCTTCGGCGTGATGGTGCCCGTCGTGTTGACGTAACGGATCGCGTAGTCGCCCAGCAGGCTGCCGTGACTGCCGCTCACGCCCGCCGCACTGCCATTGACCACCAACTGCGAGCCATTGGTGCCCAGCACGTGGGCGTTGTTGTACGTCTGAGACAGGCCGGTCAGGCTGTCGCCGGAAAGAAGGCCGGTGATGTTGGTCACCGCCGCACTGCTTGCGATGGTGCCATCGTAGGTCTTGGTATCCGTCGACGCTGTCACCGTCACCGCCTTCGGCGTGATCGTGCCGGACGTGGTGGCGTAACTGATCGTGTAGTCGCTCAACAAGCTGCTGTGGTTGCCGCTCACGCCCACGCCGCTGCCATCGACCACCAGCAGCGAGCCATTGGTACCCAGCACGTGCGAATTGTTGTACGACTGGAACAGGCCGGTCAGGCTGTCGCCCGCCAGAACGCCGGTGACGTTGGTGACTGCCGCAGTGCTCGTCGTCGTGCCGTCATACACCTTGGTGTCCGTCGACGCCGTCACTGTCACTGCCTTCGGCGTGATCGTGCCGCCACCGTTGGGATTGCTGATGAGGGGGCTCGCCATGGAAACGTTCCAGGATTTGCCGCTGAAGCTCGCATTCAAGCTCAGCGTTCCCGCCTGTACGGTCACGATCAGGTTGTTGCCCGCGTGACTGGTGTTGAACACTGCACCGGTGATGTTGAGGCTGCTGGTGTTGATCGCCACGGACGTGCAACCGCCTGCCCCGCCGATGGAACCCAGTACGCTCGACGAACCGATGTTCAATACGCTTAAGGCGTTGTTGGTGCCGTCGTAGGTTTTGTTGGCCGTAAAGACGCCTGATAGATTGGGCTGCGTGCGCACATCGAAATTGCGCGTGCCTGCCGTCACGTTGGTGACATTGCCGAGGTTGGCGTTGTAAGCAAGGTAATCGGTGGCGCCCGTGGCGCCGACTATCGCGGCACTCAGCTGCGCAACGTTGTCGTTGCCGGTGTAAGCGGTGAACGTGCCCGCATTGGGCAGAATGATCTGGGCGCCGTTGGTGGTGAGCACGTCACCGGCCGTATCCGTGCCGGAGGGAAGTCCGGACGCGCCCTGGGCACCGGCCACCAGCGTGACGTTGCCGCCGCTGGAAAGATTGGCGCTCAAGGTGAGATTGCCGGTGGTGTTCGCTGTCACCGAACCATTGGCTTTCACGCCCGCCAGGGTGACGTTGCCGCTGCCGGAGATATTCGTGAGGCCGGCGGTGATGTTGGCCGCGGCGAAGGTGGTGCCGTTAGCCATTACGACCTGGGCTGTTCCGCTGCCGACATTCAACGAGCCGCTGATGTTCACCGCGCCGTTGTTGACGGTCGTCGTGCCCGTGTAGTTGCTTGCACCCGACAACGTCACCGTGCCGGCACCGGTCTGGGTGAGATTGCCCGAACCGCTGATGTTGTTCGCAAGATTAGGCGAGCCGGTCACGTTGATAACCGCCGTGCTGCCTGTATTGAGCGCGATGGCACTGTTCGCGCTCACGCTTAAATTGGCACCCGTCAGTGTGCTGGTACCGTTGTTGAAGGCAAGCGTACTCGCGTTACCACCCGCGCCGCCTGCCGCGCCTCGCGACGAACTGCCACCCATGCTGCCGGCGCCACCGGCAACACCGACCGCTCCGCCGGCGCCGCCAGCTGTTTGAGAACTGGATCCACCTGCCCCGCCCGCTCCGCCGGTTGTTCCTGCCGTTCCCGACAAACCGTTGGCGCCAACATAGCCGTATTGGCCACCACCATGACCGCCACCGCCGCCGCCACTGCCAGTCACCGCTGTAATCGCGCCGGTCGTCACCAGGTTCTGGCCGTTGACCGACACGTTACCGCCCGCACCACCCGCACCACCGTATCCGCCGGGGGCACTGCCAGCGTGGTAACTCGAACCACTGCTTCCACCGCCGCCACCACCGCCGCCCGTACCACCCGTGAGCGCGATGCCGCCTGCGCCTGCGTTGACACCGCCCGCCACGACGACGGCGCCACCGGCACCGCCAGCACCACCACCGCTGCCGGAGGTCGGGTTGACCAGGCCGGTTACACCGCCCCTGCCGCCACCGCCGCCGCCGCCGGCGCCACCCGTCAGTGCGACACCTCCCGTCGTCGCGTTGATCGTTCCGTACACAAGCACCGCACCACCCGCGCCGCCCGCGCCACCGACAATATTGGCGGTAGTCGTCTGGCTGGGTTGTGTTCCACCCACACCGCCTGCGCCACCCGTGAGCGTCACGTTGGCTGCGGTAATGGCGACGCCCGCACTCTCGATCACCGAACCGCCCGCGCCGCCTGCGGCACCACCGGTTGCGCCATTGGTACCGGCACCTTCGGTCGCCGTGACATTGCCGCCGAGGTTGATCGACCGGTCGATGGTGAAATTGCCAGCGACGTTCGAGGTGAAGTTGCCGGTACCGGTAATGCCGGCGGTATTCGCCGCCACGGTGCTGAGATTGAGTGCAGCGTCCGAACGATTGATCAGAAGGTTGCTGTTGTCGGTCACTACACCTGTACCCAAGCTGCCGCTGGTGCCGTTGTTGCCGACCTGTAGCGTGCCTGCCGTGATGGTGGTGGTGCCGCTATAAATGTTGTTGCCAGTCAAGATGGTCGTACCCGACCCCACCTGAGTCAGGTTGCCCGTGCCGCCGATCACGGCGCCGACCGTAGTGCTTCCGCTGAGATCGAACGTGAGATTGGCGTTGTCAGTGATGGTGTTGGCTGTACCGAGACTGCCAGCTGTGCCGCCGTTGCCGACCTGCAAGGTGCCGGCACTGATCGTGGTATTGCCGCTGTAGCTGTTGTTGGCGGCGAGCACGGTGGTGCCCACGCCGGCCTGGGTCAGGTTGCCCGTGCCGCTGATCGAACCGGCAACCGTCGTGGTGCCGCTGACGTTGAACGTGAGATTGCTGCTGTCGATGACGTTACCGGTGCCCAGACTGCCGGAGGCGCCGCCATTGCCGATCTGCAGCGTGCCATTGGTGATATTGGTGGTGCCGGTATACGTGTTGTTGGCGGTGAGTATCGTCGTGCTGGGATCGCACTGCGCGAAGCCGCATTGCACGATCGTCAGGTTGCCGCTGCCGCTGAGCAATCCGGCTTGCGTCACCGTCAAACCTGGCGCGACAGTGATGGTGGCATTGCCGGTCAATGCCGTCGTGGTGCTTCCCAGGGTGGTGGTGTAGTACGTGGTCGTGGTGCCGTCGTTCAAACTCCACAGATAACCGCCACCCAAGGTGATGTTGGTGTTGGTCGAGGTCAGCTCGCCACCCACCGCGGCCGTGGCGTTGGCGACCACCAGGCCGTTGATTTGCAGCGTCGGCGTGCCCGTGTAGGAGGTGTTCTGGGTATTGAAGACCGGGAACGGCGTGAACGACGTGTTGGGATTCGTTTTCGTAACGATCACATCGAACGTATTGCCAGCCAGGTTGGTGCCGGTGGGTATGTTGAATGTCGCGGCGGTACCGGCGACTTCGTCCGCCAGCGCGGCATAGGTGCCGGTGAAGCCGGCCACGTTCGTCAGGTTCTGTGTGGTGCCCAGATACACGTTTTCCAACGTGCCATTACCGGTGATGGCGTTGGCAATCGTTGTGTTGTCCGACCGGTTGAAGGTCAGGTTGGCCCCATCAGCGACATTGCCCGTACCCAGACTGCCCGTGGTGCCGCCATTGCCGATCTGCAGCGTACCCGCGGTGATGATGGTCGTGCCGCTATAAGCGTTGTTGGCCGCAAGAATGGTCGTACCCGTGCCCTTCTGGATCAGGTTGCCGGTGCCACCGATGGACGCATTGACGAGGGTCGTGCCGCTGGTATTGAACGCCAGGTTGCCGTTGTCGGTGACGGTAGTGGCCGTACCCAGGCTGCCCGCGGTGCCGCCGTTGCCCACTTGCAGCGTGCCCGCGTTGATCGTGGTGCTGCCGCTGTAGCTATTGTTGGCCGCGAGCACGGTGGTGCCCGTGCCCGCTTGCGTCAGGTTGCCGGTACCGCTGATCGAGCCGTTGACTGTGGTCGTACCGGTGGTGTTGAACGTCAGGTTGGCGTTGTCGGTGACGTTACCCGTGCCCAGGCTGCCCGCGGTGCCGCCGTTGCCCACCTGCAGCGTGCCGCTGCTGATCGTCGTCGTGCCGGTGTAGGTGTTGTTGGCCGCGAGGATGGTGGTACCCGTGCCCACCTGGGACAGGTTGCCCGTGCCGCTGATGACACCGGGGGCCGTGGAAGTGCCGCTGAGATTGAAGATCAGGTTCGCGTTGTCGACGACAGCGCCCGTGCCGAGACTTCCAGTGGTGCCGCCGTTGCCAACCTGCAGCGTGCCATTGCTGATCCGCGTGGTGCCGCTGTAATTGTTGTTACTGGCCAGCACCATGGTGCCGGGACCGGTCAGGTTCATGCCGCTGTTTGCGGCACCCGGCGCATTGATCAATGTTCCGCTGACCAGTAGCTGATTGCCGCTTGCGATATTGAAGTTCGTGCCGCCCGACTGATCCAGGGTGACGCCCAGCGCCGAGATCGTCGAGTTCGCGGTAACCGTGACGTTCTGGGTGAGATACCAGGCGCCGTAGGTCGCAGCGCTTCCCGTCACCGGCCCTGGGTTCGCGAGCGTTCCTCCATTGAGCGTCAACCGTCCCAGCGTGTCGGTGGTGCTGTTGCTGCTGGTGGTCAGTACCGAGCCGCTGTTGAGAATGATCGTTGCGCTCTGTGCCGTACCAACCAATCCATTGTTGTTGGCACCGGCCATGAGCGTGCCACCGTTGTTGACAGTGATGGTCGTGCCATTGCCAAGTGCGCCGTATCCCGTGTTGCCGCCATCGCCGATCAGCGTGCCGGCGTTGACCGTGATGCTGCCGCTGAAGTTGTTGTTGGTGGAGGTGTTGCCGCCGCCAATATCCACTGCGCCGATGCCGTTCTGCGTCAGCGTACCGTTTCCGCTGAGGCATCCAAAAATGGTCGAATTGCCCGACGAGTTGAATACGAGGTTGGCCGTGTCGGTGACATTGCCCGTGCCCAGGCTGCCGGTACTGCCGCCATTGCCCACCTGCAGCGTGCCCGCGCTGATATTGGTGGTGCCGCTGTAGTTGTTGTTGGCCGCAAGGATGGTTGTGCCCGTGCCCACCTGCGACAGATTGCCCGTGCCGCTGATCGCGCCCCCGACCGTGGTGGTGCTGCTGAGGTTATAGGTGAGATTGCCGTTATTGACGATGTTGCCGGCACCGAGGCTGCCCGTCGTGCCGCCGCTGCCGACCTGCAGCGTACCGTTGCTGACCGTGGTGGTGCCGGTGTAGGTGTTGTTGGCGGTGAAGATGACCGTGCTCGCATTGCACTGCGATACGCCGCACGACTGTTGAATCGTCAGGTTGCCGCTGCCGCTGAGCGCGCCGCTCTGCGTCACTGTCAAACCCGGCGCCACGGTGATGTTCGAATTGCCGCTCAGCACATAGCTGTTGGCGTCCGTCAGCGTGTTGAAGCCGGTGGTCGTGGTGCCGTCGAACAGGCTCCACAGATAGCCGCCGCCCAGCGTGATATTGGTGTTGTACGAGGTCAGCGTGCCGCCGACGGCCATGCTGCCGTTGCTCACCACCAAACCGTTGATTTCCAGAATGGGCGTGCCCGTGTAGCTGTTATTGAAGACCTTGTACGGCGTGAACGAGCTGTTGGGATTGCTCGCCGTAATGATGGTGTTGAAGGTGTTGGCGGACAGGTCCGTCCCGTTGGGCAGGCTGATGCCGGCAACAGCAGCGTTGACCTCGTTCGTGCTCACGGCATAGGTGCCGGTGAAGCCGGTGACATTGGTCAGCGTCTGCGTCGTTCCCAGAAACACGTTTTGCAGCGTGCCGCTTCCGGTAAGCGGGTTGGCGATGGTCGTACTGCGTGACAGGTTGTAGGCCAGCGTGCCGTTGTCGGCGATGGCGCCCGCACCCAGGCTGCCGGCGCTGCCGCCGTTGCCTACCTGCAGCGTGCCTGCTGTGATGGTGGTGGTACCGCTGTAGGTGTTGTTGGCGGCAAGGATGGTGGTGCCGGTACCTGCCTGCGTCAGGTTGCCGGTGCCGGTGATGGTCGCGCTCACCGTCGTGTTGCCGCTGAGGTTGTACGTCAGCGTGCCGTTGTCGGTGATGGTGGTCGCTGTGCCCAGGCTGCCATTGCTGCCGCCATTGCCCACTTGCAGCGTGC
Source organism: Dyella sp. (assembly GCF_035277725.1). GTDB lineage: Bacteria > Pseudomonadota > Gammaproteobacteria > Xanthomonadales > Rhodanobacteraceae > Dyella_B. The sequence goes on from NZ_DATEJY010000066.1 coordinate 24,112, forward strand.
CCGCTGCGATCGTCGTGTTGCCACTGTAGGTATTGTTGCCGGCCAGGATGGCGGTGCCGGTGCCTTGCTGGATCAGGTTGCCGACGCCGACGATGGAACCGTTGACCGTGGTCGTGCCGCTGGTATTGAAGGCCAGCGTGGAATTGGCGTAGCCCAGATACACATTGGTGGCGCCCAGGCTGCCCGACGCGCCGCCATTACCGATCTGCAAGGTGCTGTAGCCGACGTAGGTGTAAGCGCTGGTGCTATAGGTGTTGTTGCCCGACAGGATCACCGTCGGCGCGGCGCACCCGATGGTGCACACCTGTCCGTAGCCGGGCCATTGAACGGTGAGCTGATTGGGGGTGCCGCTCAGCACGCCGCTTTCGGTTACGGTCAATCCAGGCGCCACGGCAATCCATGCATTACCGCTCAGCACAAAGTTGCTGCTGCTCGTCAGCGTGGTGAAGTTGGCTGTCGTGGTGCCGTTGAACAGTTGCCACAGATAACCGCCACCCAGCGTGATGTTGGTGCCGGATGAGGTCAGCGTGCCGCCGAGCGCCGCGGCGGCATTGGCCACCGTATTGCCGTCTATCTGCAGCGTGGGCGTGCCGATGTAGGCCGTGCTCTGTGGATTGAAGACCGGGAACGGCGTGAACGCGGTGTTCGCGTTCGCGCTGCCGGACAGCACCACGTTCACCGTGTTCCTGGATATATTCGAATTGGTGGGCACGTTGAACGTCGCGGTCGACGCGCTGTTCTCGTCCGCCAGCACACTGTACGTTCCGGTAAAACCGCTCACGTTCGACAAGGTCTGGACGGTGCCCAGAAACGCGTTTTGCAGCTTGCCGGTGCCGCTGAGCGCGCCGGCTATCGTCGTGTTGCCCGACAGGTTGAACGTCAGGTTCGCGTTGTCGGTGATGTTGCCCGAACCCAGGCTGCCGGCCGTGCTCCCGTTGCCGACCTGCAGCGTGCCGGCGGTGATATTGGTGGCGCCGCTATACGTATTGTTGGCGGCCAGGATGGTGGTGCCGCTACCGGCCTGTGTCAGATTGCCGGTGCCCGCAATCGTCGCGTTCACCGTCGTCACGGCGTTGAGGTTGAACGTGAGGTTGGCATTGTTGGTGACGGTAGCCGCCGTGCCCAGGCTGCCCGACGCGCCGCCGTTGCCGATCTGCAGCGTGCCTGCGCTGATCGTGGTGCTGCCGGCATAGGTGTTGTTGGCCGTCAGCACGGTGGTGCCCGTGCCCACCTGGCTTACGTTGCCGCTGCCACCGATCACCGGCGTGATCGTCGTGGTGCCGGTGGTGTTGAATACCAGGTCGCCGTTGTCGTTGACCGCGCCAGAGCCAAGGTTGCCCGTTGTACTGCCGTTGCCTATTTGCAGCGTCGTGCCCGCGTTGACCGTGGTGCCGCCGCTGTACGTATTGTTGCCCGCCAGAATGACGGTGCCCGTGCCCGCCTGCGACAGGCTGCCTCCGCCTGAGATCACGTTGGCAATCGTCGTGGGGCTGCTGAGGTTGAACACCAGTGCTGCACTGTCGACCACATTGCCTGCGCCCAGGCTGCCGGCCGTGCCGCCGTTGCCTACCTGCAGCGTGCCGGCACTGATGGTGGTGATGCCAGCGTATGTGTTGTTGGCGGCGAGGATGACGGTACCCGCCCCTGCCTTCGTCAGATTGCCCGTGCCCGCAATCACCGTGTTGATCGTGGTCGTGCCGCCGAGGTTGAAGGTCAGGTTGGCGTTGTCGGTGACGGAGGCCGCCGTGCCCAGGCTGCCCGACGTGCCGCCATTGCCGATCTGCAACGTGCCCGCGCTGATCGTGGTGCTGCCGCTGTAGGTGTTGTTGCCGGTCAACACGGCGATGCCCGTGCCGACCTGGTTCACGTTGCCGCTGCCGCCGATCACCGGGGTGATCGTCGTGGTGCCGGTGGTGTTGAAAATCAGGTTGCCGTTGTCGGCAACCGCGCCAGCACCCAGGTTGCCCGTCGCGCCGCCGTTGCCCACCTGCAGCGTCGTGCCTGCATTGATCGTGGTGCCGCCGCTGTATGTATTGTTGGCCGCCAGAATCAGCGTGCCTGTGCCCACCTGGGTCAGACTGCCCGTGCCAGTGATCAAGGTGCTGATCGCCGCGGGCGTGCTGACGTTGAATACCAACGCCCCGTTATCGGTCACCGTGCCGGAGCCCAGCCTGCCTGCCGAACCACCGTTACCCACCTGCAGCGTGCCTGCGCTGATGGTGGTAATGCCGCTGTAGCTGTTGTTGGACGCCAGGATGGCGGTGCCCGTTCCCGCCTGGGTCAGGCTGCCCGTGCCGCTGATCAACCCGCTGACGGTCGTGGTGCCGCTGACATTGAACGTGAGGTTGGCGCTGTCGGTGACGTTGCCCGTGCCCAGGGTGCCGGTGGTGCCGCCATTGCCTACTTGCAACGTGCCGGCATTGATCGCCGTAAGGCCGCTATACGTATTGTTGGCGGCGAGTATGGTCGTGCCCGTGCCCGCTTGAGTAAGGCCACCGCTTCCCGAGATCACACCGGAAACCAGCGCGGTGCCCGTCACGTTGAACACCAGACCGCCGGCGACGTTGTACGCGCCCGTCAACGACACATTGCCGGCCTGGAAGATCAGCGTGCCCGTCGTTCCCGTGACAGCAACACCAGCCTGATCGGTAATGTTGTTCTTGGCCACCAGTTGGATGGAGGTGGCATTCAATTGCGCCGACAGATCGGCCATGCCGATGGTGATGTTGGAAGTGACGTCGGTCGCGCACGACACGTCCGTCCAGTTCACCGGGGTCGGGTTGGAACTGCCGTTGCCGATCACGATGTTGTAGGGATCGAGCAACAAGGTGCCTTGCACACCATGCGGTGCGCGCGTGGTGACGTTGCCGCGAAAATGCACGGCGCCTTCGCTGGAAGTTTCCACCCAGCCGCCATTGCCGCCGAGCATGCCGCCGCGCCCCAGGATGGCGCCGTCGAAATCGGTTTCCTCATCCGACCACAACACCACCGTGCCGCCGTTGCCGTTGTGGGTGGCCGACGCGTCGATGGTGCTGCCGGCATCCACTGTCGTGGTCAATGCGCGCGTCAGCGGGCCTTCACCATGCGCACCGCCACCGACCAAGGCAATGCCGCCGCCAGCGTTGCCGCTCACATTGATCGCACTGGCCTGCAGATTGACGTGGGGGCCGGTGATGGTGACGGCGCCGCCCTGCTCGCCTGCGTTGGCGCCTGATGCATCAACGGTGGCGCTGGCCAACGACACCGTACCGCTGTCGCCTTGCGAAGCATCGCCGCCGTCAATCACCACCTTGCCGTTCTTGCTGCCGATCGAGCGAGCATCAAGGACGCCACTCAGGTTCATCACGTTCGACTGCAACATGCCGACGCCACGTGCCGTCAGCAGTACTTGTCCGCCGTCGGCTTCGATCAAGCCCTGGTTCTGGATCAATGCGCCAAGCGTCGCCGCATTCACGTTGACGGTCATGGCGCCGGCATTGTCCAGGTTCAGCGTAACGCTATCGCCCGACGCCAGCGCCACCGTACCTTGCGTTGCATGGATGGTGCCGCTGTTGATCACCCGGTTGCCGGCCAGCACCACGAAGCCACCGTTCACGGCATGCAGCTGGCCTTGGTTGATCACCTGCCCCGATGCGCTGCCTGCGTTGCGGCTGAATGTGTAACTACCGCCACCCTGCATGAAGGCCGATACGTTGATGGGCAGCGTGCTCGCAAACAGACTGCCCACGCTGACTTGCGCGCTCTTGCCGAACAGCACGCCGTTCGGATTGATCAAAAACACCTGACCATTCGCGCGCAGGTTGCCGTAGATCTGCGACGGGTTGTTGCCCAGCACGCTGTTCAATGCGACTGAGTGGCTGGACGGCTGATTGAACACCACCGTGTTGCCGGTGCCAATGTTGAAGCTGTTCCAGTTGATTGCCAGACGCTGCGTGTTCTGCTGCACCGTCATCGTGTTGCCGGCGGTGCCGATATGTCCCTGCCCACCGACGATGCTGCCGCCCGTCGGCAATGTCTGTGCATGCAGGGCGCCGCCCATCAACATCGCCAGCGCCATGCCCAGCGGTCGCATGGCAGGCAGGTGACGCGATGCTGCACCCGTCGCGCCAACCTTCGTGCGGCTGTGCGCGATCTCGGGCGCGGCAACGAGGCAGCCCAGGCTCTGGTTGAACACGTGACGATAAAGCTTGGCGTTCATAACGATTCCCCCGACGCATTCGAGCGTCGAACGTTGCAACGCTTAGAAAAAGATCTGTGCCTGAAACCACAGCCAGCTGCGGTGATCGTGAGTGGCCGTATCGCGATCGCCGCCGGGATCGCGCAGCGCATACATCAGCTTGAGGTCGTAACGATTCCGATGCAGCAGATCCGCACCAATGCCGGTGCTGCCCAGATGACGTTGCCGCGCGCCTTCATAACCCGACCACGGCGTGTGGTTGACCTTCAGCCAGCCGTTGTCGCGAAACAGCGAGAGCGTCATGTTGTCGCCACCCAGCGCGGCCAAGGCGAACGAGTCGCGCAACTCCAGCGTGGCGATCGCACCTTCGTCACCCACCGCTTCGCCCACCGGATAACCGCGCAGGCCGGCCGGGCCGCCCAGCGTGAACTTCTCCACCGAATCGAGATTGCGGTTGCTCCACTGGCCTTGCAAAGCGCCATACACACTCACGCGTTGCGCGTCGTGCGCCAGATACGCCACGGTCTGATCGCGCGCGACGGTGAAATCCAGCTTGGTGTAGTGCCCCACCGCATTCACCGTATCGACCGGACGTGGTCCACTGCCGTAGGCGATCAACCCGCGCGTGAGCGATGCGCCGTATAGCGTCTGCCCGCCGCCCCACACGGTGTCGATGGCGTCGCCATTCGCGCTGAGCACCACGGTGGTGTCGCGCGTGTGGAAGGTTTGCTGCAGCACACTGTCGGACAGCCATTTGACGCCGTAACTGGCGCGCACCCATAAATGCTTGTAGGGCGACAGCAGAACGGGGTAGGCGACGTAGGTGTTGAACTCGTTGCCGCCACCGTAAGCATCAGTGACGTCGAACGGTGCACCGAGGCGATACAGCAGATGCGTATAGTTGGCCCCGACACGCCAGCCGTCATGGCCGATCGGCAAGCTGTAATCGAGCACGCCATTCAAGGCGCCGCGGCCGCGCGTGCCACCCAAGCCCCAGCGATCGGACAAAGCCACGTCCGCCGTCAACAGATCACCGATACCCAGCGGATTGTTCCAGCGCAGATCGCCGGTTTCGCGGATGCGTCCCGTGTATTCGTTGCCGTAGTCATCGACGCCCAGCACACCGGTAATGCTCGGCCCAGGCACGGCATCCAAGGTGACGTCGCTGGTGCCAACCGTCGAACCAGGCGACAGCGTGCCCGAAGCGCTCACCACACCCGGCAGGCTCGATATCAATCCCACCGCGCGGTCGGCGCGTGCACGCGTCAACGTGGCATCGGTGCAACCGCTGCTTTGCCCGCACAGCGCCTCATCGCCATAGCGCTGCACGCGCGCCGGATCGTAGCCGCCCGAACGGCCGACGTGGACCTGATCGAGCTTGCCTTCCAGCACCTGGATGGTGATCACGCCGCCTTCCACGGTCTGCCGTGGAACATAAGCGACGGCGACGAAATAACCGTGCTGGCGGTAGTAATGCGTAACGGTATCGGCCAGGTCGTTAAGCTGCGCCAGCGTCGCCGGCCTGCCTTCGATCTGTGCGATCTCCGGCATGGCCCTGCGCAGGGTGGCGTCGTCGATATGCGCATTGCCGGAGAAGCGGATCGCCTTGACTTCCACGGTCGCGGCCGAAGCCTGCGACGGCATGGCAGGCGCCGCAGGCGGCGCTACGCCCTGGTTTTTGCCTGGTGCCGGTGGCGGTAAGGCCGGAGCGGTTTGCTGCAATAGCTGGCCGGCATTCGGGCGCGAGGTCTGTGCCCACAGCGGCACCGCGCTCATCAGAGCCAAAGCCAACGCGGTCAGCTTGACGGGTGCTCGCCGCCGATGGGCAATGGTAGCCATTTGCCGCTTCGCTCCAACGATCATGCTCAATGCCCCCTGTGGGTGACTATGCGCAAGGCTATCCAGCCTTTTTTTGCATCGACATCAGAACTCTCCTACCCGCGCAAAAAAACAGGCCGACCTGCGTTCGACCGCGGTGAAGAAATACAGGCGCGGGAGGACGCCCAGGCTCCTGCCTCGCTCGGCAGAGAAAACCCGGTTCCCAAGCAGGTGGTGGTGCTAGGCGCGAACCTTCAGACGGAACACATGTAAGCGTCGATGTCGATCATCGAGCCCAAGTGCGTGGATGAATGCCGTGGCGGTGAATGATGGGAAAGATGTTTTGCGCGCGGTGCGCCAGGACGGGACAGCGGTAGTTCGACTGCCAGTAGTCATACGTGAAATCCCTCGTTTCACGGTTTAAGGGAACGTCCCTCAGGTGCTGTTCGTCCTACCAGCACTACTCCCTTTCTGCCGCTTCTTCCGCTTTACATCTGAAACGTCCATGGCCTGTGAGGCCATAACAACTGGAACGCGATAGAAGCGTGATCGGTGCGTAAACTCTAGCTCAATCGTTCGTTATGGTGGCGTGAACGTTTTGCCAACCCCGGTGGGAAAACCCCACCCCCAAGCAATGCCGGCACGACGCAGTCACATGCCATGCGTGCGCATGTATTCGAACAACTGGCTATCGCTGTCGATGCAAAGCTTGCGCATGGCATCGTGCTTCTGCTGGCTGATGGTCTTGATGCTGCGGGCGGTGGCCTTGGCGATTTCCGTCACCGTCATGCCGCGCGCCAGCATGCGCATGATCTCGGCCTCGCGCGCGGACAGCGTGGAACCACCCGATTCTTCGATGCGTTGCGCACCGCTTTCAGCCGCACCGTCCGCCAACCGCTTGCGCAGCGATTCGCTGACGTAACTGCGCCCGTTGCGCACCATCTGGATCGCCAATACCAACTCCCTGGTCATGGCGGTTTTTTCAACCACGGCGTTGGCGCCGGCAGCGAGCATGCCTTTTATCAAGGCAGGGTTATGCGACATGGTGAGTATGACAATGGCCAGCCGCGGATAGCGTTCGTGCAACTGGGTGATCATGCCCATGCCATCCGTCGATTTGCCATCCACCGGCATGGAAAAATCCGTAAGCACCAGATCGCAGGATTGCCTGGCCAGTAATGCCAACAGCGCAGCGCCACTATGCGCCTCGCCCACCAGTTGGCAATCGACGCACTGGCTTTGCAGCAGCATGCGCACGCCCACCAGGATGATGGGATGATCATCAGCGATGACAACGCGCATAACCCCTCCCCCGCGAGAGCGATCAAGTGCAGGTGGCTCCCTGCCACTCGCCCTTGACCGGTAGGTACGCCGAACAGACGACGCCATCTTCTGCCGTTGCTTGCGCGGGCTAGTCTAGGACTGGAGCGGGTAGGTTTGAATAGCCGGGTTACGCATCGACGGTGCTGACCATGGCGCGGACATAGGTTGGGTTAGCGCGGCGTCACCCAACCGTTCGGAGCGGCATCGTTGGGTTACCTACAAAAGCTCGATCAGTCTGCTGCGGTATCGACAAACATTTCGCCGTTCTGGCCAAAGTGGATCACCGCGCGCTGCCTTGCACGCAACTGCTTGGCCGTATCCACCGATGCCGACAACGCCGGTGCCATTTCGGCGATATCCAGCGCGCGGTTGCCGCGGCGGCGTTGCTTGCCGGCGAAGCGAAAACGGTTGTATTGCGACCAAGAGCCCATCGAGAACGCACAGACCGCGGCGATGGTGAGCACCATGCTCAAGTCATTGGCGGCGTGCAGCGGATGCATCAGGCCCAGTTGCTTGTACGCATCGCCGAGGCCGAACAGCCAGGCGAAGAAGGTGATCACCGGCAGCCACAGCGATATCCACAACGTCCACGCCACGATGGTGACGATGGCGAACAAGCCCCGTTGCAGCGGTTGCTGACGGTGCGGGCGGTTGATGATGAGATCGGCTTTCATCGTATTCCCCTGTCAGGACTGGTCCAGATCGCCAACGTGCCTTTGCGCTTCAGGATGGCTTTGGGCAACGCGACGATGGACGTGGCGGTGGTCAGCATCCAGTAGACCAGCGGATACCAGATCATCCAGTAGTAGTTGCGGCCGATACGCGCTTCGTAGCGGCGATCGATCAGCAGGCTGATCATGAATTGCAGCATGCACACCACGCCCAGCACGACGCCGTTCCATTCCGGAAACAGCGCCGGCACGTGCAAGGCGGGCGGCATGTGAATCACGTGGCCGAGCAACCACAACACCACGATTACGGCCATGTCGAACGACCACGCCAGGCTCACCAGGTATTCGAACGCCACCAGCCACATGCGGCGTTGGCGCCAGCGCAGCAGTTTCAAACCGTAACGCAGCAGCACTTCGGAACCGCCCTGCGCCCAGCGCAGGCGCTGCCGCCACAAACCGCGGAACGTTTCCGGCATCAGGATCCAGCACAGTGCATTGGGTTCGTAGCGGATTTCCCAATGCCGCATTTGCAGGCGCCAGCTCACGTCGATGTCTTCGGTCACCATGTCGGTGGTCCAGTAGCCGACGTCGTGCAATGCCGATTTGCGGAACGCACAGATCACGCCGGAGACGGTGAAGATGCGTCCGTACACGCGTTGTGCGCGCTTGATCAGCCCGATGATCGAGGAGAACTCGCCCACTTGCAGGCGTCCCAGCAAGGTCGAGCGATTGCGGATGCGCGGATTGCCGGTGACGGCGCCCACGCGCGGACTGTCCAGCATGTGCATCACCAGCCAGTGAGTGGCGTAACTGTCGAGCAAGGCGTCACCGTCGACGCACACCAGGTATTCACCCTTGGCGGCGAGCGCTGCCGCGCGCAAGCCGGTAGCCTTGCCGCGATTGGTGGCCAGATGCAGCACGCGCAGCTCCGGAATTTCCTTCATCAACTGATCGAGCTGCGCACCGGTGTCGTCGGTGGAACCGTCGTTCACCGCGATGATCTCGAAGTTCGGATAGGTCTGCTTCGCCAAGTGATCGATGGTTTCGCGCACGTGCTCGCCTTCGTTATGGCAAGGCACGATCAGCGACACCAGCGGATACGACGGCAGCGGCGGCGGTTTCACGCGCGACGGCTCACGGCGTTCCCAACGGAAGAAATAGATCAGTCCGCCGCTCATCCAGATCAGCGACATCGCCAACGGATAGAAGAAGGCGAAATTGAGCAAGGTTTGGAGCGCATGGGTATGCATGGTTATCGCTCCGGATAGGGATAGTCAGCGATGGAGATCGCCGGGCGAACCGCTTCGAGCTGCGGATGGTTCTGGATGAAGTCGTCCGGGTAGTAACCGAGGTGGCGCGCGCCTTCGACCTGCAGCAGATGGAAGCGCGCGTCGAGATCTTCGTTGGAAATCGGCTGGCTGGTGCGCCAGTCGTGCGTGGCCAACTCGAACAAGGCGCCATCCAGCGCATGCGGGCCTGCCGCGGCAACACGCGCCACCAGTGCGCGATACCAGCTGGCGGTGTCATCCTGCTTGTCCAGCTGCGGCATCGCCATGATGGCGGTGACGTTGTAGCTGGCCAGGAAAGCGGGCAGGCTTTGCGCAAACCACGCTTCCGACTTCGGATCGAAAATCGTGCGTGCATATATGTTGCGCACGGTTTTCACTTCCGGCCGCCAGCGCCGCACGCGCGCGGTGAGCTCTTGCGTAAAGCCGATCAGCGCGGCAGTGCGTTCGGCCGGAGAGTTGTTCGACCAGGGGCCGAGATAGTCGGTATCGCGAATGTACGCATCGTCGGAGAACAGCAGACCGGCTTCGTTGGCATGCATGGCGAGGTCTTCATAGACATCCCCGATCATCTGCCGCACGCGCGGATCCCACGGCGCCAGGCGATAGTGATCGCCGCCGGGCCTGGGTTCGCCGCCGAGGGACGGCAAATTTGGCGCATCCGGAAAACGGAACGCAAGCACCGGCATCCACGCATACACGCGCACGCCAGCACGCGTGCGCAATTGCCAGGCCACGCGCGAGAACAGATCCGCACGCATCGGCAGATGGCGATTGGGGAAATACACGGCCTGTGCCACGCCGTCACCTTTCGGATCGGCATAGGCCTGCAACCACACTTGCGTGGGATGCATGCGGCGAATGCGGTCGAGCAGATGCGACAGATTGCGCTCCTGCTGCGCCGGGTCCGGATCGTAGATGTAGTCGAGATCCACCTGCACCGCGCGCACGGGGTCGACGCGGGTTCGATGGCGAATCAGCCAGCCGAGCCGGTTGGCGCTGATGTTGCCGCTGACCAGCAAGCGCGGCAGCGTGTGATCGTCCGGCGATACCGGCACAACATCATCCAGGCTGAAGGACACGCTCATGCCTTCGCTGGCGGCCACCTGTGTGGCTGGCAGGTTGTAGGCACCGTACGGCCACACCACTGCGCGCGGACGGTGGCCGGTGGCGCGTTCGATTTCCTCGGCGCTGTGCGCCAGATCCTTGCGCAGGCGTGCGGTGTAGGCAGCCACGCTTTCATAGTTTTTCGTGTGCGCGTCGTATTCGAGCGTCACCACCGCGGGCAATTGGTTGCCTTGCGGATTGGCTGTGATGCCTTCGTGCAGGTCCCAGGTATGCGAGGCGAATTCCACCAGACCGGATTGCTGGATCTCGCGCACCTGTTCCCACGTCATAAAGCAATCGCGCGTGCACGGACCGCCGTTGTACGGCATCGTCTGGCCGGCCGGCATGTCCATCCACGAACCGACCAGCGCTGACACCGCCGGATAGTTGTAAGCGCGTAGCAGCGGATACACGCGCGTGTAAAAACTTTCCAGGCCATCGTCGAAGGTGAGCAGCACGGCATGCAGCGGCAGCGGCGCACCACCCTGCTTCGCCTTGATCACCTGGTCGAGGCTGACCACGTGATAGCCGTTGGCTTCCAGCCAATCGAAATGCGCAATCAGATGATCGGTGCTGGTGGCATCCGGATCGCGATCGCCTTGCAGGCCGACGTCGTCGCGCACGTTGTGATAGGTGAGCACGATCAGCGACGCATCCGGCACGAACTCGTTCGCGCACGCCAACGGTGCGATAAGCAGCAGAAGCAGGGCGAGCAGGATCATGCGCATCGCTACTCTCCCCAATGCATGGATACGTCCAGCACGACACGCGACTCGTGCCGGCCGTCGTAAGGCTGCCAATGCCAGCTCACACCCCAGCCGAAACGCAAGCCGGCGCGCGCCTGGAACAGTTGTCCATAGCGCGCGCTGGCCATCCAGCCGGTGGCAAAATTGCGTTCCGCGTAACGGCCGAAGGCGACATCGAAGCGCTGGCTCCACACGCGGTCGTCGTATTGGTCGAGCACGTTTTGCAGCACGCCGGTGAGCGCGTAGGAGCGATCCCACGCCGGATTGAAATACGGGCGATTGGTTTCGCTGTTGGTGGAGCCGCCGATCTCCACGCCACCGTCGAACGTCAGGTTCGGCCCGGTGTGCACGCGCTGCACGACATTACCCAACCAGCCCTTGCGTACGTTGCCGTCGGTGAATTGATCGCGATACAGCGCCAGGCGTGCGGAGGTGAGTTCGCTTGCGCGCCATTGCACGGCAGTGCTGAGTGTTTTACCGCTAATGCCGTAGTACTGCGCACGCAACGGAACATCCGCACCGGCGCTGGCCCAATCGGTGGACCACGACCAGTGATCGCTGATGGTCCAGTTGAAACCCGCTTCGAGATCCGTGCGGTGCACGTAGCGATCTGCTGACAGCAGCGCCTGCGCGTAGAACGACAGGTCGGTCATGAAACCCTGCACGCCGAGGCCGCCGCGATCCCTCGCGACGTGGCCCTCGGGCAAAGCGGCAGATGACGCACGTGCGATCGCCAGCACGCGCCAATGGTTGTCAATCAGCGGACTGGCCAGCGTCGCCTGCGTTTCCTGGTCGCGATCGCCGTAGTCGGGACTGCTGCCCCAACCGTTGTCGTGTGTGAGATCGAATTGCCAGTCGAGCTGGCGATGCCATGCATCGAGCGCATCCTGCACGCGTCCACTGCGGCCGGCTTGCTGTTGCGCCTGGTCGAGCGCCGCTTGTGCGCCGGCATAGTCATGCACCGCGCTGCGCAGACTGGCGTCATCCAGATCGGCGTTCGTGTCGTGTTCGTCTTCGAGCGTGTCGGCGATTTTCATCGTTTCCGCCGCGCGGCGCGGCCAACCGCGCGCCAGCTCTGCCATCGCCAGTTGGCGGCGCAGATCCGCATTGCCGGGTGCTTCGGCGCACATCGCAGCAAGCCGTTTGTACGCATCGGCAAGCTGGCCGGCGTCTTCGTGCAATTGAATGGCGGTGGTGTCGGCGTCGACTTTGCGCGAGTTCTGTTTCGCGCCACGCGCACCTGGTGTGTGCAGCCAGCGCGGTTCGTCGGCGGCCAATTTGTCGACCATCGCGAGCGATTGGTGGATGCGCCCGGCATCGAAATATGCCGAGGCCAAGCCAATGCGCGGATCGACATCACCCGGTTGATAGGGGCCTGGATCGCGGCGAATGCTGTCTTCGTACAGCGCGATGGCTTCGCGTGGACGATGCTCTTGCATCATCGCATCCGCCACGGCGTTTTCCGCATACGGCGGCAGTTGCACGCCTTGCTGCTTCAGTTGGGCGTAGTCGGCCAATGCTTCCTTCGCGCGATCGCCTTGATCCAACGCCACCATCAGATCGAGCTGCGCGCGCCTGCGCACGTCGGCGGGCGCGGCGGGATCGTTCGCGATGTGCTGGATATCGTCGATCGCCTTGTCGTTATCCGCGTACGGCTTGGTGGCATCAGCGGGCACGCCTTTGGCCCAGCGCACTTCATGCGAGGCGACATCGGCCTCAAGCGTTTCGCGCTCGCTGGCGCCGAGCGGCGGCGAAAGCGTGGCGGAGAGCTCCTTGGCGCGGGCGGCGCCGCCCAGCTCCGACAACAGCTGGATGGTGAGCAGCTGCGCCTGGCGATCATCGGGCCAACGCGCCAGCACGTCCTGGCAATGCGCCAAGGCTTCCACGCGATGGCCGGCGTTGCGCTCGGTTTGCGCCTGCGCCAGCAGTGCGTCACGGTCGGCGGTGCTTTGTGCGACCACACCGTCGCACGCCGAACACAAGGCAAGCGCGACGAGCACCGCCAGCGTCCCACGCCGCAGCCTCGCTGCCCGCGTCGTGGATACCCTTTTGTTTGGCACGCGCTTACCCATCGCCAGTGCCCGCCCTCGCGTCTAACGTGAAGCATCAAAAATCCGCTGAAGCGCTGATCCCTGCTCCGTCGAACCCCCTTGTCTGTGCAGGAGAGGAGTCGCAAGAATCGGGCCAGCGCGTGTGAAGACGGCTGGCACGTGGCAAATCGATGGATGGAAGCGGTGGCCGGCCGGGAACGCGCGAGCGAAAAACGGCCGCAACCCGCGGTAATGGCTTGTTTAGCGGGGAAATCCTGGCGGAGGGGCGATCCGGTGCGGCGCGGTGGCGCGCACGTGGCGGTGACGCAATTCTCCTGTGCCGCCGCGCGGCAGGGACTGTTTAGGTCACTTTCTGGCGGCTGTGGCGGTGATCAGCATGGCGGTGTTTGGGGTTCGCACCCCAACCTACTTGCGCAGGCCGAACAGGATCAGCAGTACCGCACCGACGCAGATGCCGCAGTCGGCGACGTTGAAGGTCGGGTAGTACCAGTCGCGGTAGTAGACCTGGATGAAGTCGGTGACCTGCGAGGCGTGCAGGCGGTCGATCAGGTTGCCGAGTGCGCCGCCGATCACCAGCGACAGCGGCAAGGCGGTGCGCCATTCGCGCCGTGCCGTGCGTGTAAGCCACACCACCAGGGCCGCGGTGATCGCCACCGCCAGCAATACGAAGAACCAGCGCTGCCAGCCGCTGCTTTGCGCGAGGAAGCTGAAGGCGGCGCCGGTATTGAAGGCAAGCGTCCAGCTGAGAAAGCCGGGGATGACCGGATGCGGCACGCCTTCCGGTTGCAGCGACGTGAGCGCCCACCATTTAGTGAGCTGGTCGAGGACGATGGTGAGGGCGGAAACCAGCAGCCAGGGAAGTGCGTTGGGTTTGGGGTGCATGGATGTTCCTTGTTAGCTTGCGGATGCCGGTAGGTTGGGGTGCGAACCCCAACATGGCCGCGCATGGGTATCCCGATGTTGGGGTTCTCACCCCAACCTACGCGGGTTAGAACCACCGGCGATGTTCGCCTGGCCCTTCCACATTGCTGACGCAACGCCCGCAAAGTTCCGGATGCGCCGGGTTGCTGCCCACATCCTCACGCCGATGCCAGCAACGCACGCACTTGGCCGCATCGCTCACGCTGGCCGATACGTACACCTCGCCACCGCCTTCAAACGGCAACGCCGCTGCATCGGCCGGACGCGGTTGCAACGGCGCAAAGCTCAGCTCCGAGGTGATGAAGAAGAAGCGCAGTTCATCCGCTGTTGCCGCATAACGCTCGGTCGTGGCCGGATCGGCATGCAGCACGAGCTTCGCTTCCAGCGCGGCGCCGATCTTTTCGGCTTTGCGCATGTCTTCCAGCACGCGCGAGGCGGTATCGCGCATCGCCAGCAGCTCGGCCCAGTAACGGCGCTGCTCCGGCGAGCCTTGCGTATTCACCAGGCCGTCGTACCAGGTTTCGAACAGCACGCTTTCGCTACGCTCGCCCGGCATGTGCTGCCAGATTTCTTCCGCGGTGAACGACAGCATCGGCGCCAGCCAGCGCACCAGTGCTTCCAGGATGCGATACATCGCGCTCTGCGCACTGCGCCGGCCGAGGCTTTCCGTCGGCATCGTGTACAAACGATCCTTGGTGATGTCGAGGTACAGCGCACCCATTTCGTTGGTGCAGAAGTTCTGCACGCGCTGCACGATTTCGGGGAAGTCGTAGCGCTCGTACGCGGCCTTCACCGTTTGCTGCATCTCATAGGCTTGCGCCACTGCCCATTGATCCAGCAGCAGGCTCTGCTCCACCGGCATCAGGTGCTTGGCCGGATCGAAGCCATCCAGGTTGCCGAGCAGGAAGCGCGCGGTATTGCGGATGCGGCGATACATATCCGACACGCGCTTCAGGATTTCCTCCGACAAGGACATCTCGTAGCGGTAATCGGTCGACGCCACCCACAAGCGCAGGATGTCCGCGCCCATGCGGTTCATGATGTCCTGCGGCTCGATGCCGTTGCCCAGCGACTTGGACATCTTGCGGCCCTGCGCATCGACGGTGAAGCCGTGCGTCAGCAACTGCTTGTACGGCGGCTTGCCGTCGAGCATGGCCGCGGTGAGCAGCGAGGAATGGAACCAGCCGCGATGCTGGTCGGAGCCTTCCAGATAAAGATCGGCCGGGAAATGCTGCACGTCGGCGTGCGAGCCGCGCAGCACGTGCCAGTGCGTGGTACCGGAATCGAACCACACGTCCAGCGTGTCGCGGTTCTTTTCGTAGTGTTCGGCATCGGCGCCCAGCAGTTCTACGGGATCGAGGCTTTGCCACGCTTCGATACCATGTTGCTCGACGCGCTTGGCGACTTCTTCCAGCAGCTCGGGCGTGCGCGGATGCAGCTCGCCGGTTTCGCGATGGACGAAGAACGCCATCGGCACGCCCCACTGACGCTGGCGCGACAACGTCCAATCCGGGCGATCGGCAATCATGTTATGCAGGCGCTGCTTGCCCCACGCCGGGAAGAACTGCGTGGCTTCCACGCCTTCCAGCGCGGTTTCGCGCAGCGTCTTGCCGCCGTCTTTCGGCGTGAGGTCCATGCCGGCAAACCACTGCGAGGTGGCGCGATAGATGATCGGCGTCTTGTGGCGCCAGCAATGCATGTAGCTGTGCGCGTATTTGTTCTGGTGCAGCAGCGAACCGGCCTGGTCCAGCGCCTCGACGATCTTGGGATTGGCCTTCCACAGGAACATGCCGCCGAACAGCGGCAGCCACGATGCGTAGACGCCGTTGCCCATCACTGGGTTCAGAATGTCGGCATCCTTCATGCCGTAGGCCTTGCACGACTGGAAGTCTTCCACGCCGTACGCGGGTGCGGAGTGCACGATGCCGGTACCGCTATCCAGCGTGACGTAGTCAGCAAAATAAATCGGCGCGAGGCGCGCATAACCCGGATCGACCGCATACAACGGATGGCGGAATTTCAGATCGCCCAGCTCATGGCCTTCCACCGAGGCGACGATGTGTCCTTCCATGCCGTACGTCTTCAAGCATTCTTCGACGCGATCGGTGGCAAGAATCAACAAGCCCTTCGGCGTGTCGACCAGGCTGTAGCTGAATTCCGGATGCAGGTTGAGCGCCTGGTTGGCGGGAATCGTCCAGGGCGTGGTGGTCCAGATGACGAGCTGGCCGTTGGGCTTGGGCAGCTTCTCCAAGCCGAACGCCTTGGCTACTGCAGCGGGATCATCGAACGCAAAGCCGACGTCGATGGCGATATCGGTCTTGTCTTCGTATTCCACTTCCGCTTCGGCCAGCGCAGAGCCGCAATCGAAGCACCAGTTGACCGGCTTCAGACCGCGATAGATGTAGCCCTTGCGCAGCAGCTCGGCCAGCGCGCGGATTTCGCCCGCTTCGTTCTGCGGCGCCATGGTGAGGTAAGGACGATCCCATTCGCCCAGCACGCCCAAGCGCTTGAAATCGCCCTTCTGCTTGGCGATCTGCTCGCTGGCATAGGCGCGCGCCTTGCTCATCACCTCGCTGGTGGGCAGGTTCTTACCGAACTGTTTTTCGATCTGGATTTCGATCGGCATGCCGTGGCAATCCCAGCCCGGCACGTACGGCGCGTGGAAGCCCGCCAGCAGCTTGGATTTCACCACCACGTCTTTCAGGATCTTGTTGATCGCATGGCCCAGGTGGATGGTGCCGTTCGCATAGGGCGGGCCATCATGCAGCACGAACAGGGGGCGCCCGGCCGTCTTGGCCTGGATCTGCGCGTAGCGGTCTGCCTTTTCCCATTCGGCCAGCCAGCCCGGTTCGCGCTTGGGCAGGTCGCCGCGCATCGGGAAGGTGGTCTGCGGCAGGTTGATGGTGCTCTTGTAGTCCTGGGTCATCGCTCGGGTGCCGTGTGGTGACGGTAGTTCCGCTTCGATGCCCGCAGGGGAACCGAAGCCTCGTGCTATTCACTCGCCGCGCGCGGCGGCAAGCGCACGCGCTTCGGCGGGTGCTGTCAAATAATAATGATCGCCAAGGCTGGTGCCGTGGATGGAATGTGCAAACTGGACATGGTGCTGCTCATGATGCGGCCTGGTTCGCGTCGATCAATGCCGGGTTCATCCCAAGGATTTCCCGGGCGGAACGCGCATCATGCCGCATTTGTTCCTTCAATGCGTCCAGTCCGTCGAATTTCATTTCGTCGCGCAGCTTGGCCACCAGCTCCACCGCCATGCGCTGGCCGTAGAGATCGCCCTCGAAATCGAACAGGTGCACTTCCAGCAGGGGCTCGGCCACTTCGTTGACGGTGGGCCGCGTACCCAGGCTGGCCACGCCCGGCCAGCTGCATTCGCCCTCGCCCAGGCCCACGCGTACGGCGAAGATGCCGTGTACCGGGGTGACGCGATCACGCAAATGAATGTTGGCGGTGGGAAAACCCAGCTCGCGCCCGAGGCGGTTGCCGTATTCCACCTTGCCCTCGATCACGAACGGCCGGCCCAGCAGCGGCGTGGCGCCGCCGAAATTGCCGGCAGCCAGCAAGGCCCGCACCCGGCTGGCGGAAACGCGCTCGCCATCCAGCAGCACGGCCGGCATGGTGTGCGCGATGAAGCCGCGTTGCTTGCCGATCCGCTCCAGCATGGGCACGTCGCCGGCACGCTTGTGGCCGAAGCGGAAATCGCCGCCCACCCACACTTCGCGAACATTGAGGCGATCGATCAGCACGCGTTGCACGAAGTCTTGCGGCGACATGGCCGTCAACGCCTGGTTGAAGCGCAGCAGCAGCGTGTGTTCCATGCCGGCGGCGGCGAAGCCGAGCAGTTTTTCACGCACGCTCGACAGGCGCGGCACCGGTTCCTTGGAGAAATAAGCGCGCGGCAGCGGCTCGAAGCTCACCACGATCGGCGTGCAGCCGAGCGCCTGCGCACGCTTGCGCACTTCGCTTAGCAAGGCTTGATGGCCGCGGTGCAGGCCATCGAAAGCGCCGACCGCAACCACACTGCCGCCGGGGGCCAGGCACGGCCCCGCGACGTCCCGGGACAGTTTCATCATGCGGCGAGTATAAGGGATGCCCCTGTTCGCACGATCTGCCTTCCACGTAGGTTGGGGTGCGAACCCCAACATCCGCCGCGCGCAAACATTCAATCGTGCTGCAAATCACGCCATCGAAAGCCGGCGGCAAAAAGCACCAGCCCATAGACCGCGCCACCACCACCGACCAGCAGCGCCAATCGCCAGATGCGCCCGAACGTCTGCAGTTGCGTCCAGTCCGGCCAATACCAGCGGCCCAGCAGCAAGAGCGCGACCATCGCCGCGCAAGCCAACGCCAACCGAGTCAGATGACGACCCCACCCCGGCTGCAACTGATAGATATCCGCCCGACGCAGGCAACGCCACAACAGCACCAGGTTGACGTAGCTCGCTATCGCGCTGGCCATGCCCAGTGCCAGATGCAGCCCCGGCACTTTCGACAGGCCGTCCAGCAACGGGAGCGACTTCAATGCCGCGGGCGCCCACAGCGTGTAGAGCGTCAACAGGAACACGCCGTTGAGCAGCATGTTGGAAAGTAGCGAAGTGACACCGGCGCGCACTGGTGTATGGGTGTCCTTGCGCGCATAGAACGCGGGCAGCAAGACTTTCACCAGCGCATAGGCCGGCACGCCAAAACTCAATGCCGTCACCGACAGCGTGGTCATGCGCGTATCGAACGGCCGGAACTGTCCGTTCTGGAACAGCGTGGCGACCAATGGCTGGGCCAGCAGCATCAGGCCGAACATCGCCGGCACCGCAATCAGCAGCGTGGTGCGCAGCCCCCAATCCAGTGCCTTGGAAAAACCTTCATGATCGGTCGCCACGTGATGGCGCGACAGCGAGGGCAGGATCACCGTGCCCAGCGCCACGCCGAAGACGCCCAATGGCAACTCAAGGAAACGATCGGCCTGCGACAGCCACGTCTGCGAACCGGAAATCAGCAGCGACGCAATCACCGTGTCGAACAACAGGTTGATCTGCGCGACCGAAGAGCCGAACAACGTCGGCACCATCTGCCGCATGATCCGCTGCACTTGCGGATGGCTCCAACCCCAGCGCGGCACCGCCAGCAGATCGAGCGTGCGCAACGCAGGCAATTGAAACAGCACCTGGAAAACACCTGCGACAAGCACGGCCCAGCCCATCGCCAGGATTGGCGTTTGCAAATGCCTGGATAGCCACCATGCACCAGCGATCATGCACAGGTTGAGGATCACGGGCGTCAACGCCGGCAAGCCGAAACGATGGAAGCTGTTGAGCGCCGCACCCGCCAGCGCGGTCAGGGAGACGAACAATAGAAACGGAAACGTGAGCCGCAGCAGTTCGACGGTCAGCGTGAACTTGTGCGGCTCATCCACCGCACCCGGCGTGAACACAGTCGCCACCTGCGGCGCGAACAGCACGCAGAGCGCAGCCACTACCAGCAACACGCCACCCAGCGTGCCGGCCACGCGCGACATCAGTTCCTTCAACTCGGCATGCGTGCCCTTCTCCTTCACCTC
>NZ_DATEJY010000067.1:0-7239 GCF_035277725.1 Dyella sp.
CAGCCGCGGCGAGCGTCGCTGCAGCACTTCCACGATGGAACCTTGCCGCCGTCCGCGCCGGTCCATGCCCACCACGCTGGCGAGCACGCGATCACCGTGCAGCACGCTGCGCATCTGGTACGGCGACAGGTACAGATCGTCGCCGCCTTCATCCGGACGCAGGAAGCCGTAGCCCTCGGCGTTGGCAAGCACCACGCCGGGAATCAGATCCAGCTTGCGCGCCGGTGCGTACCCGCCGCGCCGGCCGAGCAGCAACTGGCCATCGCGCACCATCGCCGTCAGGCGTTTGGTAAGGGCGGCGATGCTGTATTCGTCGTAGAGCTGGAGCGCTTCGGCGATGCGCGCCTCGGTAAGCAGTTCGCCGCGTTCTTCCAGCAGCGCGAGGATGGCTTCGCGGCTGGGTATCGGCTTTTCGTAACGCTGCGCCTCGCGCTCCGCAAACGGATCGTGCTGTCGCCTGGACGCTGTGATGTCACCCGTTTCCATGCCGCGGCGGCGCGCCTGCCGGGGCGCGTCCGCATGGACTTTCGGGGCCTTGGCCGCCTTGCGCGGCACCTTTTCCTTGGGTTGTTTTGTCTTGGTCACGCCCTAGTATCGCCTTGATGCATGTATTCAATAAATGGTTGCGTGCGCCATGGTCGATTGCAGCCCGGGAAGACCAAGAAATAGTTGACAACATGTCCTCCCACCCCTACTCTACGCGGCTCGCACAGCCCGAAAGGCAACGCGACACCTGCCCAGGTGGCGGAATTGGTAGACGCACTAGTTTCAGGTACTAGCGGGTAAAACCGTGGAGGTTCGAGTCCTCTCCTGGGCACCAAGACAGCGCTGCGAAGCACAGCTTCCAGCAGACAAAAACCCGGCAGCAGCCGGGTTTGTCGTTTCTGGCATTTGCGTTTTCACCGCCATGCCCTCCGCGCGTAGGCCGGGATGACAATCCCAGCTTTTTTTCATGAGTGTTAATGCCGGGATTGCTCTCAGCCTACGCGACACGTATTGCCCACCAGGCGAAGGGTATCTTTGCGCATGATTCCACGGGCATCATGACCGCCTCGAAGTGACATCGGTCCCACACGCATGCCACGGTCAAGCTCCTCGCTGGCTCCTGCTTTGTTCGCTGTTGGCGTCTTGCTGATCGCCATGGCCTCGTATCAATGCGGCGCGGCGATTGCCAAGATGCTGTTCCCGATGGTGGGTGCGGAAGGTGCGACGGCGTATCGATTGGTGTTCGGCGCAGTGATCTTGCTGGTGTTGCGGCGGCCATGGCGTACCCGGCATGCGGCAAGCAACAAGCGCGTGCTGTGGGGTTACGGTTTATCGATTGGCCTGATGAACCTGGTTTTCTACTTGGCATTGCAGCGCATTCCGCTGGGCATTGCCGTGGCCGCGGAATTTACCGGGCCGTTGGCGCTGGCGCTGTTTCATTCGCGCCGATGGTTGGACGTCGTGTGGATCGGCCTGGTGGTGGCCGGACTTCTGTTGTTGTTGCCGCCTGGCAATGCACCGACGCGGTTGGATCCGATCGGCGTGCTTTATGCGTTGGCCGCAGGCGTTGGCTGGGCTTGCTATATCGTGCTGGGACAGAAAGCCGGTGCGGTGTACGGCACCGATGCCGTGGCCTGGGGCACGTCGGTAGCCGCTCTGGTGGCTTTCCCCATTGGCTTGGCGCATGCAGGCCATGCACTGTTTACGCCAAGCCTGCTGTTGCCGGCGCTGGGTATTGCGATACTCAGTTCCGCGCTGCCTTTTACGTTGGAAATGATGGCCATGACGCGCCTGCCGACGCGCACCTTCGGCACCCTGTTGAGCCTGGAACCGGCCTTTGCTGCTTTGGCCGGCATGATGTTCCTGAGCGAACATTTGAGCCTGCTGCAGTGGTTTGCGATCGCGGCCATTATCGTGGCGTCCGCCGGAACGGTGTTGAGTGCACGCAAGACAGGGAGCGAGCCTGTGATGCCATAAGCTGGCGTCACTAAACATCCAGATCGTCATGCTCGCGACGGCTTAGTAGTGTCTTATTGCAACAAACCTCTCGTAGAACGAGAGACGACAAAACCGTGCACGCGGCATCAAGGGAATAGAACATGCATAAGCGAGTGGTACGGATCGTGGTTGGATGCCTGCTCGCTACAGGCTTCGCCTGGAGCACGACAGGTACAGCGAAGGCGTGCGACATACCCGCGCCGCTCAAAAGCATCGACCCGCCCGGTTTTTATGACGATGCCACCGGCTATGCGAACGCCGTCAAGCCGATGCGCGACTTTATTGCGAAAGTCAATAAATCCGCCGAAGCGGGCCAGTGGTCCTGCACGCTCGATCTGCTCACCGCTTGGGCGCGCGGCAATGCCTTGATGGGGCCCATCACCGGCTATCAGGGGTATTACGAGCGATCCTGGGCGGGCACCGATTTTGCGCTGGTGATCCTGCGCATGCCGTCGGAGGTAAAGGCCGCCAACATCGACAAATTCGCCGTGATTGATCCCTGGCTGCAGCGCATCGCCATTGCCACGCGCGATGCGGAGGCCATCAATCATCTGCACAACAATCTCGTCTACTGGGCAGGTTTGAATCTGGTCGCCATCGGCACGGTGACGACTCAACCCGATCTCATCGATTCGGGGTTGATCCGTGCGCGCGAAGGTATCCACGATATCGGCCCGAACGGCGCGCTTGAGCGCGAAGTGAAACGCGGCAACCGCGCCCTGCACTATCACACCTTTGCACTGCTGCCGCTGGTGTTTACGGCAGAACTCGTGCAGCGCCGGCATATCGATCTTTATCAGGAAAACCATCATGCGATCGGGCGTCTGGCGAACCTGGTGATCGACGCCGTTCGCGATCCCGCCAGCTTTGCGAAGATCACGCCGGTCAAGCAGGATTTGTTTCCGTGGACGTTCCAGGATGAGCTGTCGTGGATGGAGCCGTATTACGCACACACGAAAGATCCGCGGCTTCCTGCGCTGATCGCGCCGCGCCGGCCGTTCAACGAATGGCGGCTGGGCGGTGACGTGACGGCGGCTTGGGGCGTCCCGTTGCCCTGATGCAGGTAGCTTGGGTTATCCCCGGATCAAGTCCGGGGTAACCCAACCTCCGAAGCGTCACAACTCTCGCACGACGCGAAAACCCACGCGCCCACTGCGAATACTCGCATCCGCACCTTGCCGATACGCCGAATTCGCCTGCTCCGGCGAGCTGCCCCACGAACCGCCACGTATCACGCGCACCGAGCACCCTGGGTTGATCCATGCGCTGCCATCCACCGGCGCGCGTACGTAATTGTCGTGCCAGCAATCGGCCATCCACTCCGATACGTTGCCGTCCACGTCATACAGTCCAAACGCGTTCGGTGCGAAGCTCATCACCGGCGCGGGACCCCAATGGCCGTCGCCATAGTTGTCAAATGCGTGGCTCCAGCGCCGTCCGCTAGGCGAGCGATCCAGTGAGCCGGTGAGGTTTTCCACTTTCGTCTTCGGCGTACCGCTGCCCCACCAATAACGTGATGTGCTGCCTGCACGCAGTGCATATTCGAATTCCGCTTCGCTGGGCAGGCGATATTTCTTGCCGGTGCGCTGGCTCAGCCATTGCACGTAGGCGTGCGCATCGTTCCAGGAAATGTTCACCACCGGCAAAGTGTCAGCGGCGGTATGGCCGGCGTAGTCGTCTTCCCAGGTGGCGTTGGAAACGTCGCGCATCACGCCGGTGCGTTCGTCGTACACGCTTGCGCCGCCCTGCGTGATGGAATCGGGCTTGTAGCCGCTGGCACGCACGAATTCGCGGAATTGCCCCACCGTTACGTCTGTTTGCGCGATCGCGAAACCCTTGTCGATGGCGACTTCATGTTGCGGCGTTTCCGCATCGGTGCGGCCGGTTTCCTCTTCCGGCGCGCCCATCATGAATTTGCCGGTAGGCACCACCACCATGGTCGGCGACTGGCCGTTCATGTCGACATAGCGATCAGTGAACACCTGCCCCGGCTTGAAGCTGGCGTAGAGCTTTGCATTGGTCAGGCGCACTTCGAATTCATCCAGCCCAGCCAACTGCGGGCTGATCGATTGCGCCTGCCCTGCCAGTTGCTTGGCAAGATCGATGTTGCCGGCATCCAGCGCCGAGCGTGCCTGGGCCAACACATTGGCGGCGCGCTGCTGGCGAATGCTGTCGATCTGATTGCGCACATCATGCAATTGCGGCGAATCGGGCTGGATCGGCGTGGCTTCCGTCATCGATTGCTCGGCGCCTGCGAAATCGTTCTGCGCCACCGCCGCCAACGCGCGATCGAGCACCACGCGCTGCACCTGCAGAATGCCTTGTGCCGCCACCGCGTTCTGCGGATCGAGCTTCTGCACCTGGCGATAGACCTCCAGCGCGTTGTCGCCCGCTGGCTTGTCCGCCCTGCCTTGCTGCAACAACGAAGCGGCCTGTGCCAGCATCGGGCGCACTTGCAGCAGCGTCTTCATGCTGGCTTCGAGCGGCGCGACGTCGTTGGCAGTGTTGGGCAAAGCCTTCAAGTTATCCAGCAGCGAGCCCGCCGATCCGGAATCGCCGACGGCGATATCCTGCGTGATCTGCGCAATCAGATGCGTGCGCACCTGATCCAGTCCCAGCACCGCGGCGCGGCTGTCAGCCTTAAGCTTGAGCGCTGCCAGATACAAGGCGGCAGCACTGTTCTTGTCGCCGGCCACATGTCCCGCCTCGAATGCCTTGTCCGCCTTCTCCACCAATGCCTTCACTTCCGGTGGATCGGCGGTGGTCTGCTCGGGCAGCGGTGCGGGCTTGCGCGCCAAGCGTGCGGCGATGACCGCGGTGGGCGCCAGCGTCAACGGTGGACCGGCGTTGAGTTCTTCCTGCACGGAAGGCGTTTCCGGGGTGGCGCGGGTGCGGCTCGACGGTGCCGCGCGTCCCACACCGGGAGCGCTGGGGTTGGCTATCTCTTCCGGGCTCACGTGAAAAAGCTCGGGGAAGAAGTGATAGGTGAGGCCGAATGCCAGCACGAGCACACCAAGCGCGCCGCCGAATACCCCTTGGCGTTGTACGGTTTCCTTGCTCGGCATGGTGGGCGTTCCGCGGCTGGCCTGCTATGGTTCGCTGCTTACCATATGGCACCACCGATGATGGAGCAATCGCGAATCGCTTGTTCCGTGATCTTGAAGGAACGCACATGCCCCTGCTCTCATCGCCGCCCCAGGCAGACTGGATCGGCCAACGCAACGACCTTGAACAGTGGCTGGCCGAGTTATCCTCCGGCGGCGTGCTGGCGCTCGACACTGAATTCATGCGGCGCAATACCTTCTATCCGCAGTTTGCCTTGCTGCAGCTTGGCCTGAAGGGCCGCTATGCGTTGGTCGATCCGCTCGCCTTCGAGATCGGCGACGCCTTGCAGCCGCTCAACAACCCGCACATGATCACCGTGATGCACAGCGCCAGCGAAGATCTGGAAACGCTGTCGCCCCACCTGCCGAAAGGCCCGCGCGTGCTGTTCGATACGCAGATTGCCGCGGCCTTCGTCGGCATGGGGCTGGGCATGAGCTATCGCGCGCTGGTCGCGGAACTGGTCGGCGCGGAATTGGACAAGGGCGAAACGCGCTCGGATTGGTTGCAGCGTCCACTCACCGCTTCCCAGCGCGAATACGCCACGCTGGACGTGGTGCATCTCGAAACGGTGCATCAACAACTCGCCGAACGCCTGGCGCAACGCGACCGTACCGCCTGGCATGCGGAAGATTGCGAACGGCTCAAGCGCAAAAGCTGCCAGCGCGAAGGCGATCCGCAGCCGCAGCTTGCCTATCGGGGCGCAGCCGAATGGCCGCGCGAGCAACAGGCGCTGCTGCGACGCATCCTGCTCTGGCGCGATGCCACGGCCCGACTTTTGGACAAGCCGCGCCCGTGGCTGCTGGAAGACGCACTGGCCCTCAGCCTCGCCCAACAGCCGCCCAAATATCAGGAAGAACTGGATCGCCGCTGCTCCGGCCAACGCGCCCTGCGTTCCTCGCAGCGGGTCGATTTGTTCGAGCTGCTGCAGCCAGCCGTCAGCGCCGACGAAATCGCCAGCACCAACCCCATCCCGTCGATTCCACAAGGCAAGGCCAAGCAGGCCCTGGCCGGCATGAAGCAATGCGTGGACACCCTCGCCGCCGAACTCGACCTGCCAGCCGGTCTGCTCTGCTCGCGCCGCGTGCTGGAAGAATTCGTGGTCACGGCCCAATGGCCGGATTCGTTGGAAGGCTGGCGCCGTGGCCTGCTCCATTACCGCCTCACCAGCCTGCTGCCTGGGTAGCCCCAAGGGCTTGGCCCTTCCCCGCTCCGCTGCTACCATGTGCAGCTCGCGTGGGGCGGTAGCTCAGCTGGGAGAGCGTCGCGTTCGCAATGCGGACCCGACTCATCGAACAACCCGGTTAATTCTGTTACCTCAGTAACTTAGCCGCCCATTCCCATCGACGTTGTTTCGGTAAGTGCGTCGTAAGTGCGCACAGCGTAGCAGCTCACGCTCAAAATTTCGGCACCCAACTGCGCAGACTCCAGAACGCAAACCGTTCTCGTCCTTATCCGGTTACGCGATAGCAGTGCGTCTCTAACTCCGCTCCCCCAGCGCGTCCAGACGCAGTTGGTATGTCAGGACCCCGTTTCGCAGCTCAAACTCGTTCAGATCGAAGGGCGACACCAGGCGTCCCCTGACGCAGGCGTAGAACGCGAGGTCCTGGTTGCCAAACTCGTCGAAATACTGGATGAGCCCGCGGGCTTCGATTTCCTGGTGGACGTCCCTGATGTCCCGGCCTTCCACGCCAAGACAGGCATCAATAATGTGCTGCCCAAGCTTATGCGCCAACGCGTCCCTTCGCTTGTGTTTGCGAAGTGCTGACTCCGATACCGAAACAATATGGAAAAAACGCATCGTGACCTCCAGGTCGAGTGAGTGATGCGCTTACGCTAGCAAGCCGGTGTCGCGATGTCGGGCAGGAATTTCAGGCAATTAAAGAACGCATCACTTGCATAACCCACTGCATTCAACTCCTACAAACGGGCGCGCAGTTCTTGCTTATTTCTCTAGGCGCAGCATCACCCAACGCCGCTCGATTCCCTCCACCACGGCATTCACCGGTTGCTCCCCAAACACTTGAGCGTGCTCCGCCTTGGGGACGGAAAGCACCTTGAAGCCCAGCCCGATGCCTTTTTCATTGCTTAAGTAATAGTTGACCGTGGCCCAGGAATCCACCGTCCAGCCCTTGGTGCGCCACTTCGGATGGA
>NZ_DATEJY010000068.1:0-8725 GCF_035277725.1 Dyella sp.
CGACCTGGTCGGCTTCTGCGCCCTCACCCACGACCTCGGCAAAGCGCTGACTCCCAAGGGCGAACTCCCGCGCCACGTCGGTCACGAACACCGTGGCGTAGAACCACTGCGCGTACTTGCCGCACGTTTAAAGGTACCCACCGAATACGCCGAACTTGCCGAACTCGTTTGCCGTGAACATCTCAACGTGCATCGCGCGTTCGAACTGAAGCCCGCCACGGTACTCAAGCTGCTGACCGCACTTGATGCGTTGCGCCGACCCGAGCGTTTGCAAACTTTTCTTGCTGCGTGCATGGCTGACAAGCGTGGCCGCCTTGGTCACGAAAAGGATGACTACCCTCAAGCCCCTTATCTGCGTCACGCACGTGATGTCGCAGCATCGATCACCTCAGTGCCTTTTGTTACACGGGGTTTGCAAGGTCCTGCCATAGGTGCAGCGATGGAGAAAGCACGCTTAGAGGTAATTGGCGTACTGAAAGACAGCCTTTCAACGGACTAACCCTTTTGCTCAGGGACGACATGTCAGATACAACCAAGCATCCTACCTTTCAACATCTCATCGTCGTGCTATGCCTGGCATGGTTGGCGCTGAATTTGCCCTTGCTGATAGGCAAGTCGGTCATGCCGTGGGATGCCATGGATGAGTTTTATCCCATTGTCTACTTCAATGCTCATAGTCTCCGACTTGGGCTTGCGCCTTGGTGGAACCCATATATCTATTCGGGCTATCCACAAATTGCCGATCCACAAGGCATGCTGTTTTCTCCCCTATTGATGGCATGGATGCTGCTGCGCGAAGCCCCCGGGCCCGTGTGGTTCAGCTGGGTGTACTGCTGCATCTCCTTATGGGCGGTGTTGCCATGCTCGCGTTTTTACGGCGAGACAAAGTCAACACCACCGGCGCCCTGATAGGGGCAACGGTATACATGGCCGGCGGCGTTGCTGCCTCCCGGCTCGAACACACTCCCATTGTCGTCGCTTACGGCCATGCGCCAGTCGTGCTGTTTTTTCTTCGGCATTTTCTTGAACAACCCAAGCTGCGGCGTGGTCTTCTGTGCGGCGTGGCCGCAGGTGCACTAGCCGTGCATCTGGTACAGGTCACTTATCTTTTCGTCTTGGCGTTGATCGCTTACGCCATGATCGGAACAGCATGTCAATGGAAGAACTACAGCAAGCCGGATCGCCGGCGATGGGTCGGGGGAATGGCCATTGCGTTAGCCTGCGCATTGGCACTTGCCCTTCCCCAATTGCTGTTCAGTTTGGCGTTCATGGGTATTTCCAATCGAGAGATGATGACCTTGTCCGACGCGGCAGGGGCCTCTTTGGATTCCCGCGCGCTCTTAAGCCTGCTAGCGCCCAATGCCTTGCACGCATTGCGCGGCACCTACCATGGTCCAGCCAGCTTGGTCGAGGCTTACCTATATATCGGCACCATCCCATTAATGGCCATGCTTGCCCTCACACGTGCATGGCAGGACCGTCAATGCAGGGCATCATTAGCATTCTTTGGCGCCATGGCGCTCGTCGCATGCCTGTACATGTTTGGCACCCACACACCGTTCTATTGTTGGCTCTATAGCTGGCATGCATCACTTTCGGCGACCCAGTGACGCTGCCTATTTGTTGAATTTTTCTTTAGCAATTATCGCTGGTATTGCCGTCAGTCGATTCAAACTGCAATCCCGCAAGGAAATCAGCATTCTTCTCCTTGCGGCTGCTTGCTGGCTAGCAGGCGCCAGCCTTAACTTGCGCGTGGAAAGCATGCGCTGGCAGACATTCACTCTGACGGCATCGGCCTGTGCAGCATTGGCACTTTGGCGCCTTCAAAAACCGGGAACCGAATGGCGCACAACGTTGTGGTTGCTGGCGATACTGATCATCGACTATCGATGTTTCAACTTGAACGGTCGCTTCAATCAGATGAGGAACACAGCACAACTGTTTCAAGATAATCAGATCGTCAGACTGTTGACCCAAAAGATTCACGAACGCCAAGAAGCCCTACCACCTCGCATCGAGACACGAAACACCTCTGTCCCATGGGACAACATGGTGGTTTTCCAAAATATATTGTCGACACAGGGCTACAATCCGCTGCGATACACCTTATACGAACAATGGTATGGTGCGCGCGAAAACAGCCTTGTCGCTGATCGATCGACGCCTTTCAACCCCACCATGGGTGGACCGATAAGCCGGCTTCTCGGAGCGAAGTATTTGATCATTGGCCATCGTGAAGTCACTTCCACACCGCAACCTCCTGACGACTACCAGCGCATTTTTTCAGACAAAGATACCGAGTTGTGGAGTACTGATCTAAGCTATTCACGCTTGCTCAATCCCACCCGTGCACACCTGCTGGCGCCAGGAGCTGCAGTGGACGCACCCTTGTTTGCAAGCTCTGATTTTCGAAACGTTCTTTTGCTGACGCCACGCGATCATGAAGATGCACGTACAGCCAGCGCACTTGTTTTAACCTGTAACGGGCAGGTAAACGCCTCAGTCGTCAGTGCAACACCGACGCAACAGCACATCCGCGTGCAGGCAAAAGACAACGGTTGGGTAGTAGTTAGCGAGCTCGACTTTCCGGGTTGGCAAGCCGAACTCGATGGAAAGACTATTCCTATCCATCGCGCCAACGGGATGTTCCGTGCCGTTTGCGTCCCTTCGGGCGAGCACGAGTTACGCTTTCGCTTTCATCCCTGGTCCATGGTCGCTTATGCATGGCAGCACGCTCATGGTTCGCCGGTGCTATAGCCGCCCACCCTGATCCGCCGCCAGCAACTCCGCAGGCAGCGGTAACGCCGGTAAGCCACGCGCCAACAGCATCGCCTGGAACCGCTCGCCCATCTGATCCGGCAACGTGAGTTTTTTCACCTGCTGAGCAAGACTGTAGC
Organism: Dyella sp.; assembly: GCF_035277725.1. Classification (GTDB taxonomy): domain Bacteria; phylum Pseudomonadota; class Gammaproteobacteria; order Xanthomonadales; family Rhodanobacteraceae; genus Dyella_B. The sequence continues at coordinate 2,898 of NZ_DATEJY010000068.1, forward strand.
GTGCGGCATCATCAGCAGCGCGCTCGTAAGCGTGCTCGAAAACATCCTGCAATCCCGCGGCAATCAGGAAATGCGCTTGCGGCAAATACGCGGCAACACCAAAGCCTGCGCTGTTGCCAGCTTCGGCCAGGGCGGTGAAGTCGACGGAGGCGGTGAGGTCGTTGAGGCCCGGCAGGTGAAACGGATCGCTGTGCGCGCGATGGCGATAGTGCGCCATCAAGGTACCGTCCTGCCGTTCCGGCAAATAGTATTCGCGACGCACGTAGCCATAGTCGATGAACAGCATCACGCCTGCTTCGAGCGAGCCGGCGATGGCCTGCATCCAGTACGGCAATTGCGGGAGGATTTCCGAACGGTAGCCATCGTCGAAGTGGCGGCCCAGATCGCGTTCGACGTGCCTGACGGCGCCGGCAACCAGGGCATCGGCGGGACGATCGACGCGCATCAGGCGTGCCTCGCCATCGAGCGCAACGTATTCTTCGTAGACTTCGCCATGCCGCATTACGAAGCGCGTGGTCGGCAGCGCATCAATCACTTCGTTGGCGAACAGAATGCCGCGCCAGTTGTGCTCAGGCGGACGGTCGATCCACGCCACGCGCGCCATCACCTCTGCCGGCAACCCGGCCGTCAGCCGTTCTTGCTGGCGTTCGCGCAAGTCGGCGCTTGGTTCCAGGATCAGGTAGCGACGAGGCAGTACGCCGTTTTCGGCGAGCGTGAGCAACGCTGCTTCGGCGAATGAACCGCTGCCTCCACCAAGTTCAAGAAAATCCGCATCGCTGCCCAACATCGCCAGTACCGGTTGCACAGCGTGCACCACGCAACGCGCAAACAGCTCGCCAAGTTCCGGCGCGGTGACGAAATCGCCAGCCTCGCCGAACTTGGTCTTGCCCGCGCTGTAATAGCCCAGGCCCGGCGCGTAGAGACAGCGTTCCATATACTGCGAAAACGGTATCGGCCCATGCGCGGCAATGGTCTCGCGCAAGTGCTGCAACAGGCGTTCGGAATGGGCCAGCTCGTCGGCAGCGGGCTCGGGAAGGCGGGACGATTTGTGCATCATGGATGGGACGGTGCATCAGCCGGATTCGGCTTCAGCAACCAGCGCACGGCGAGCACGCCCAGTTCGTAAAGCACGCACATCGGAATGGCCAGCATGATCATCGAGGTGATGTCCGGCGGCGTCACCACCGCCGCGATGGCAAACGCGCCGACCACGGCGTAACGCCGGCCCTTGCGCAGCTTGTCGAGATCGACGATGCCTACTGCCGCCAGCACCACTACCGCCACCGGTACTTCGAAGCACAGGCCGAAGGCGAAGAACATCAGCATCACGAAATCGAGGTAATGCGTGATGTCAGTCATCATTTCCACGCCCTGTGGCGTGACGGCGGTAAGGAAGCGGAACGCGGCCGGAAGCACCAGGAAATAGGCAAACGCACAGCCGATGTAGAACAACACCAGCGCCGCCGCCAGCAGCGGCCGCGCCAGGCGCTTTTCGTGCTTGTAGAGGCCAGGACTCACGAAGGCCCACAGCTGATAGAGGATCACCGGCATGCTGATGAACAACGCGGCGTAGAACGCGAGCTTCAACGGCGTCACGAAGGGGCTCGCCACTTCGGTGGCGATCAGATGCGCGCCTTCCGGCAGACGGGACACCAACGGCGCTGCTAGCCAGGCATACAGGCGGTTCGCAAACGGCACCAAGGCTGCGAGCACCACGGCCAGGGCGAGGATCGCCTTGATCAGCCGCGAACGCAGCTCCAGCAGGTGCGAAAACAGACCTTGCTGCAGATCCATCTCGGGCTCAGGCGTTGCCATGCGGCGTTTCCTTCGGTGCATCCGCCTGCAGCAGATCCTTCTGCACGTCGGTGACGCTCTCGCGCACATCCGTGGCGGCGCTTGTCACCTGTTCGCGCGTCTCGCGAGCGGCCTTGTTCATCTCGGCCTGCATGGCCTCGGCGCGTGCCGCGGCTTCGCGCGCGGTGCGCTTGAGGTCTTCGATTTCCAGCTCGCGCTCCACCTCGGCCCGCACGCTGTCCCAGCCCTGGCGCAGGCGGCGCACCAGGGCGCCGGCCGTGCGGGCCGCGTGGGGAAGCTTTTCCGGGCCGAGCACGATCAGTGCGATCAGCGCCAGCAACATCAGCTTGCCGAGGCTGATCTCGATCATGGTGCTTACCTACGCGTACGCGCTTATTTGGATTCGGTGGAATCGCGCTGCTGATTGGCCGTGCTGCTGGCGCCGGGCGCCGGGTCGGCCTGCAGCTTTTCCTGCGCCTTGCGCTTTTCCTCGTCTTCGTCGCCCTGCATGGCTTTCTTGAAGCCGCGTACGGCGTTGCCGAGATCGGAGCCGACCCGCGTCAGCTTGCCGGTGCCGAACACCAGCAAAATGATGACGAGCAGAATCGCCCAATGCCAAATGCTGTCCAAACCCATGTCAAACCTCGTTGCGGAGTGTTGCCGGCCGCCTGCGGACGTGCAGGCGCCGACGTTCCGTCATGTGAAGAGCGCGCTCGCGCAGCCTTATCGCGCAGTGTACTCCTCCAGGGAGTCGCGGAAGCGCACGACCGCCGCCGGGACATTGCTCACCCCGCCTTCGAAGATGCGCCGGGGGGTGATGCCCTTGCCGTAGACCTGCTCGTTGGCGTCGTAATCGATCTTGATCACCGAACCGTCCAGCGCCACGCCCGCAAAGAGGCCACGGGCGCGGGAATAGGAATAGATCTCCGCCTTCAGCTGCTGATCGGTCGCCGCCGAGGCGGTACGGCCCACCGGACCGGCCGCCGCGGAGGCGTCCGCGCCGATCGTGAACTTGCCGTTGACGATGTTATCCACGCCGCGCTGCGTGCGGAACACCAGGATCACGTCCGTCTTGGACACGCCAATCTGGAAACCTACGCTGCCGCCCCCGAAGGAAATGAAGCTGGGGTTGGACCAGGTGCCGTCCGGATTCTTGACCGAGATCAGGCCCTCGCCGCGGCGCCCGCCGAACACGAAACCGACCTTCAACACGTCCGGGATCACCGCGATCGCCTTGGCATCGCGCAGCAGGTCGGTGGGAATGGATTTGTCCGGCGCCTGCTCGATCTCATTGAGCACGCGCACGGCACTCTGGGCGCGCTGCTGCGGGGTGTCGTCATCGGCGTGCGCGGCGGCTACGGGCAGCAGCAGTGCAAGGGCGACAAACGAAAGGCGACGCAATGCTTTGAACATGGATAGCTCCCGATTTGAATGACTCGATCGCGATCGCAAACGGCGGCCGTCGTGGCCACGTCATGCGAAAGGCTCATGGCGGCTTGTGGCAGACTTGGCCGGCTCGTCCGCTGCCCGCCACCATGCCAATTCATCACTATACCGGCCTTGCTGGCCAATCCTACGACCAACCTGCCCAGGCTGGCGTATTACTTGTGAACCTTGGCACACCAGACGCCCCTACGGCGCGCGCATTGCGACCGTATCTGGCGGAGTTTCTGGGTGATCCGCGCGTGATCGAATATCCGCGCTGGCTCTGGTGGCTGATCCTGCACGGCGTCATCCTGCGCATCCGCCCGGCGCGCTCCGCCCATGCCTATGCACGCGTGTGGACGCCGCAAGGCTCGCCGCTGCGGGTCGGCTCGGAAAAGCTTGCTACTGCACTGCAGACCAGGCTGAGCCAACTCGCCACCGGACCGGTGCGTGTAGCGCTGGCCATGCGCTACGGCGCGCCGTCGGTGCGCACGCAGATCGAGCAGATGCAGCGCGAAGGCGTACGCCGCCTGCTGGTGCTGCCGTTGTATCCGCAGTACTCGGGCACTTCGACGGGATCGGTCATCGACGCGGTTGCCGACACCTTCAAGCAACTGCGCTGGCCGCCGGAATTGCGCATCATCAATAGTTACCACGATGACGCCGGCCACATCGAAGCGCTCGCGCGATCGATCGAGCAGTGGTGGGCGATACATGGGCGCAGCGACAAGTTGCTGCTGTCGTTCCATGGCATTCCGCAGCGCTACGTGGCTGCCGGCGATCCGTATCTGCATCAATGCCAGACTACGGCGCGGTTACTGCGCGAGCGTCTTGGCTTGAGCGAAACACAGCTGATCATGAGCTTCCAGTCGCGCGTGGGTCGCGAGCCCTGGCTGCAACCGTATACGGATGAAACCGTCAGGCGCCTCGCCGGCGAAGGCGTGAAACGGCTGGACGTCGCCTGCCCCGGCTTCGCGGTGGATTGCCTGGAAACACTGGAAGAAATCGCCATGCAGAACGCCGAGTTTTTTACCAAAGCCGGTGGCGAAGCACTGCGCTACATCCCTGCGCTCAACGACGGTGACGAGCAAGTAACTAGTCTGGCGACGCTGATTTTGCGGCATGCCCAAGGATGGCCGGAGTTCTCAGCGAACGAAACGACATGAGCCAGCACGCCCACGCCAGTGCGCCGATCGAACAGCGCATCACGCTATCGCATCATCTCTCGCTTACGGCGTTGATGTGGGGTGACCAAGCAGCACCGCCGCTGCTGGCATTGCATGGCTGGCTGGACAACGCCGGCAGCTACAGCTTCCTTGCGTCGAAACTGGCCGAACGTTTTCGAGTGATCGCGCTGGAATTGCCGGGGCATGGCCATTCGAGCCATCTGCCGGCCGGCATCAGCTATCACTACGTCGACTACGTCAGCGCGGTGCTCAGTGCCGCCGATGCGCTGGGGCTTGAGCGCTACAGCTTGCTCGGCCATTCGCTTGGTGCGGGCATCGCCTCGCTCGCCGCTGCCGCGACGCCGCAACGGATCGATAGCCTGTTCCTGATCGAAGGGCTGGGGCCACTCGGCGACGATGGCTCCAACACCTTGCAACGTTTTCGCGATGCTTATGCCGCGCCCACCACAAGCGGCAAGTCATTGCGGTTATTTGCGAATGTCGATCAAGCGATCAGCGCACGCAGCATGGCCAGCGGCTTGCGCGCCGACCTGGCGCGGCCGATCGTGGAACGCGGGCTGCTCCAAGTCGAAGGCGGTTATCGCTGGCGCAGCGATCCGCGTTTGACGCGACCCAGCGCCGTACGGTTGGCCGAAGCGCAGATTCGCGCGTTGCTTGCCGGCATCAAAGCACCCACCTCATTGCTGCTTTCCACGCCGGTTACACCCTATTTGCCAAGCGCGATGATGGAAGCGCGTGCGCAGCTGGTGCCGCGTATTGATGTAGCGCATATGGACGGCGGACATCATTTGCAGTTGGAACATCCAAGTGCCGTCGCGGCATGGCTGTTACGGCATGCCGCGTAGGCTGGGATGACAATCCCAGCTTCTATTCCGACCTCTGCGCTGGGATTCTCATCCCAGCCTACGAGTTTCGCGTGCATGATGACCATCGAGGTCATCACGCCGAAATCGCCAACCGCTCCGACCGATACACCCACGCCGTGGCCACCATCGCCAGCAACGCGACGATCAAGCCAACAATCACACAACTGGCCATCTGCGTCGCGGTCACCTGTTCCCCACGCAGCAATTGCATGATGCCGACCTGCTGCCCAAGCAACGGCACGTAATACATCCAGTCGGCGATCTTCATCGGCGTCACGCTCAGCAGAATCGATGGAAAGACCGGGACCAGCATCAGCACGGATTGGTAAGACTGCGCTTCGCGATAACTCTTCGCGAATGCCGACACCAGCGTCTGCAGGCACGCCAGCAGCATCACCAGCGGCAGCATCAACACCACCACTTGCGAGGCAAAGGAAACGCCCAGGCTCATACGCATGCCAAGCCGCTCGATCGGAATCAGCTTGCCGCAGAAGCCGAAAGCCACCACGCAGATCAACAGGCTGACGAGCGAGAACGCACACGTCGCCGCCAGCTT
>NZ_DATEJY010000069.1:0-78047 GCF_035277725.1 Dyella sp.
GCCTGTTCCGCCTGGTTGATCTCTTTCACGGCCTTGCTCAGCGACGCATCCTTGGCCAGGTTGAAGGAAATGGTCACCGAGGGGAACTGTGCCAGATGGCTGATCACCAAGGGCGACTTGGTCTCTTCGATTTTCGCAATCGCTTTCAGCGGCACCTGTCCACTGCTTGCGGTCTGGCTGGGCAGATACAGATCGCCCAGCGACTGCAGTGTCGGCAATGATTTCGGCTGGGCCACCAGAATCACGCGGTACTGGTTGGACTGGTTGAAGATGGTCGACACGATGCGCTGGCCCAGCGCGTCGTACAGTGCATTGTCGATGGTGGCTGGAGTAATGCCGAAACGCGCCGCAAGCTGGCGGTTCACGTCGACGTTGACACTCAGGCCCTGGTTGTTCAGGTCGCTGGTGACGTCGGAGATCGAGCTGATCTGCTTCATGCGCGCGATCAAAGCCGGCACATATTGCTGGAACGCTTCCTGGCTCGGCCCGCGCAGCACGAACTGGTACTGGTTGGGCGAAATGGTGGTATCCAGCGTCAGGTCCTGCTCCGGCTGCAGGTACAGCTTGATGCCAGGCACGTTGGCCACTTCCTGCTGGATGCGCCGCGCGATGTCGGCGGCGCTATCGGAGCGATCGTCGCGTGGCTTCAAGTTGATGAGGAAGCGGCCGTTGTTGAGCGTGGTATTGGTGCCGTCGATGCCGACGTAGGAGGTGAGGTTGGTGACGTCCTGGTCTTTCAGAATCGCTTCGGCCAATTGCGACTGACGGTCCACCATGGTGGTGTAGGACACGGAGTTGTCGGCAATGCTGATGCCTTGCAGCACACCGACGTCCTGTACCGGAAACAAGCCTTTCGGAATCACCACGTACAGCACCACGGTGATGGCGAGCGTCAGCAGAAAGGTCGCCAGCGTCGCAGTCTGGTGAGCCATCACGAAGCGAAGGCCGCGTTCGTAGGCATGCAAGGTCTTGTTGAAAAGACCTTCGCTGATCCGCTCGAAGCGGCTCGGATGGCGCTCGGCTTGCGCACGCAGAATGCGCGCACACAGCATCGGCACCAGGGTGAGCGAGACCACGCCGGAAATCACGATGGTTATCGCGAGCGTCACCGCGAATTCGCTGAATAGACGGCCAATCACGCCGCCCATGAAAAGCAGCGGTATCAACACCGCAATCAGCGACACGGTCAGCGAAAGGATGGTGAAGCCGATCTGTCCTGCGCCAATCAACGCCGCATTCAACGGCGTTTCGCCTTCTTCCAGATAACGCACGATGTTCTCGATCATCACGATCGAGTCGTCCACCACGAAGCCGGTGGCGATGATCAACGCCATCAACGACAGGTTGTCGATGGAGTAGTTGAGTTCGTACATCATCGCCAGCGTGCCGATCAGCGACACCGGCACGGAGATGCTCGGAATGATGGTGGCGGGAAGGTTGCGCAGGAAGACGAAGATCACCAGCACCACCAGCACCACGGCCAGGATCAGCTCGAACGCCGCATCCGCCACCGAGGCGCGGATTTCGCCGGTGCTGTCGTTGACGATATCCACGTGCATGCCAGCTGGCAGCGTGGATTCCAGTTGCGGCAGGATGCGCTTGATCTGGTCGACCGTGGCGATCACGTTCGCGCCGGGTTGGCGCTGCACGTTCAGCACGATCGCCGGTGTGTTGTTGTACCAGGCGCCTTGTTCGGTGTTTTGTGCCGATTGCGTAACGCGCGCGACGTCGCGCAAATACACCGGCGCGCCGTTCTGGTAGGAGACGACCGTGTTGAGATAATCCTTCGGATCCTGGATCTGGTCGTTGCCGTTGATGGTGTAATCCAGATCCGGACCGTCGAAGTTGCCTTTGGGCTGGCTGACGTTGACGTTGGCAAGCAGCGAGCGCAGGTCATCGATGTTGAGCCCGTACGAGGCGAGCTTCTGCGGGTCGGCTTCCACGCGTACGGCGGGCACATTGCCGCCGGATGGCGTGACCAGGCCCACGCCGGATACTTCGGAGATCTTGGTGCCCAGGCGATTGTTCGCGACGTCCTGCAATTGCGTCAGCGACATCGATTTGGACGTCACGGCCAGCGTAAGGATCGGCTGGTCGGCGGGATTCACCTTCGCATACGTCGGCGGTGCGGGCAGGCCGCTCGGCAACAGGCTGTTGGCGGCATTGAGTGCCTCTTGGACGTTCTGCTCGGCCACGTCGAGATTGAGCGCCAGATTGAACTGCAGCGTGATCACCGATGCGCCAGCCGAGCTGCTGGACGTCATCTGTTGCAGGCCCGGAATTTCGCCGAGCTGCACTTCCAGTGGTGCCGTCACCGTGGTTGCCATCACCGACGGACTGGCGCCGGGATAGAAGGTCTGCACCTGGATCGTCGGGTAATCGACGCTGGGCAGCGACGACACCGGCAAGAAGCGCATCGCCACCAGGCCCACCAGCACCAGGGCGATCATCAGCAGCGATGTTGCGACGGGCCTGAGTACGAACAGGCGGGAGATATTCATCAGATCAACGCCTGTCGCTTACGACGCGGAAGAGGTGGTGCTGGTATCCGCACCGGTTTTGTGCCTGCGCTTGCCCGTATGCGATGTGGACGATGACGTCGCCGGCTCGGTGGTGCTGCTTGCACCGGCAGGACGTGCCTGTGCGATGCGGATCTTCGCGCCATCGCTCAGGCGATCCGTGCCGTCCGTCACCACGGTCTGGCCAGCGGAAAGGCCGGAAAGAATCGCCGTTTGCTTGCCGTCGCTAGGGCCGAGCGTGACCTTGTGCACCGATACGGTGTCATCGCCATTGACCAGGAATACGTAATCGCCCGGCGCGCCGGTTTGCACAGCCGGCGTCGGCACCAGCACCGCGTTGTGCAGCGTGTCGACCAACAGTTGCGCGTTGACGAATTCGTTCGGATACAACGCTTCGTCATCATTGGGGAAGGATGCGCGCAGCGTGACGGTGCCCGTGCTGGTGGCCATCTGATTGCTGATGGCGTACAGCGTGCCGGCGGCGATCTCTTTGCTGTTGTCGCTGTTGAATAGCGAGACGGGCAACTTCGCGCCGGTGTTGTAACGATCCAATACTTTGCCGAGCAAATTCTGCGGAATGGTGAACTGCACGGTGGTCGGCTTCATCGTGGTGATCACCACGATGCCGGTGGAGCTGGAAGGCGTAACGTAATTGCCTGGATCGACCAGGCGCAGGCCGACCTTGCCGTCGATCGGTGCGGTGATATGGCAATACGTCAGATCGAGATCGAACTGCGCAATATTGGCCTGATCCGCTTTCACCGCCGCTTCGGACTGCTGGACCAGGAATTTCTGATCCATGTAGGTCTGCTCGGCGATCGATTTTTTCTGGTAGAGCTGCGTGTATCGACCGAGGTCCGTGCGCGCCTGATCGAGCGTGGCCTGATCCTTCGCCAACTGCGCTTCGGCCTGTTGCTTGCTGATCTGGTATTGGCGCGGATCGATCTGCGCCAGGAACTGGCCTTTCTTCACATCCTGGCCTTCCTGGTAGGCCACTTCGGTGAGGTAGCCGCTCAACTGGGGCAACACCGTGACGGTGGCCAGCGGCGTAACCGTGCCAAGCGAATCGATCGTTTCCGGCATGTCGCCGAGCTTTACCGTGGCCACGCTCACCACCTGCGCTGGCGCACCAGTGCGTGCTTTGGGCCGGTTGAACAGGTGAAACAGAACCACGGCGATGACCACAATGGCGATCACCACGGTCATCCACAGGCCGCGCTTGTTGCGCGAGTGTCCGGCTGTTCGCGGAGTATCCGCACTCATAACCCTCTCCAGATGCCGGCTCCTGACTAAAGCAAGAGCGCTTTCGTTTTCAAATGCAGGCCACCGGCGATTCCAGGCGGCGGTAGTCCGTCAACGCGACGGTCGGATTTTTCCTTAACGGCCTGTCGCTGACATGGTTGACACTGTCCGGTGTCTTCCGTGTTTCAAGCGATGAATTAACGCATTGGCACATGTCTACAAACATGTCCTCTGGGGGTTTTTGCAGGCTCCATATTGTGATAATGCGCGTCACAAGCGTGTGCCGCACACGCCTGCAGCAACATGGCTGCCGTGTCTCAGGGCCGGCTTGGGTTCGTAGGCTGGAATGAAATCCCAGCGTTTCCATGCATGGCGGTGTCGGGATTTCTCCCAGCCTGCAAACTCAGACGATCTTCTGCCGCCGCCACCAGGGCGTGACTTTCTCTTCGCGCACCAGCGTGAACAGGCCGGCGCCGAGAATCATCACGATGCCGATCAGCATCGGCCAGTCGAGCTTGTCGCCGAACAGCCAATAGCCGAGCCCGATGGCCCAAAGCATCTGGCTGTACTGTGTGGGAGCCACGCGGTTGGCCGGCGCAATCAAGGTGGCATACATCAAAAGCACGCCGGCCAATGCGGCGAGCAGGCCGTAGCCGGCAAGCAAACCCCACTCATGCAGGTTCGGCCAATGGAAATGCGAAAGCATCAACAGACCGCCGATGATCAGCGGCCCCATCACGCCCGCGCCATACAGGCTGATGCGCTTTTCGTGTGGACCGGCCATGCGCAATGCGACCACCGACGCGGCGGCGAACAGCCCGCAGATCAGGCCTGCGATATCGCCCACGCCCAGTGCGCGAAAGCCCGGTCGCAGCACCACCAGCACGCCCAGAAAACCCACGAACACGGCCGACCAGCGGCGCCAGCCGACGTGCTCCTTCAAGAAGATCACCGACAGGATGGTCACGAAGATCGGCATCAGAAAGATCATCGTGAACACTTCCGCCATCGGCAGCAGCGTGAACGCCGTGACCGACGCGATATTGCCTCCGGCACCCGCCAGTGCACGTACCCACCACAGCGACGGGCGCTGCGCCGTGACCGCGTCGCGCCAGCGATCGTTTTTTTTCATGATGAAAGGCAGTGCAGCCAACCCGAATACCGCGCCAAAGAACACGGATTCATAAGGCGGTACCGAACCGTGCAGCGATTTGACGAACGCGTCGCTGATCGCGTAGGCGGCGAAGCTGGCGAAGCCGAGAAGGATGCCTTTGATCATGCGTATTCCGAGGATGGCGGCAGGTGGAGCGTGCGGCTGGCCGTCATGCGGATATCCCTGGGATTCCGCATCAGCCGGTCCTCAAGAACCCCTGAATGTTGCAGGTGCAGCATACATGGGAAGGCGTGAATGACAAGGCCGCGGGATTGGCGCTGATTCATTTTCCGATGACTTGCTTACATAGGTTCGGGCCAATGGCGGGTACCGCCTGACGGTCAGGGTGCCGAGGATGGTGCAGGCAGCCGCTGCGCAGAAATGCGCGCTGCACTGCACGTGCGGTTTGCAGCATTTCCCATCCATCACCGGCAAGGATCGAACGCTTTGTTTCATGGACGATTGCAAGTTTGTACCGTCGGCATATTGCTTATTGGCCTGAGCGTTTTCAGCGCACCGGCTGCTGCCGTCGAGGTATCGGATCACTGGGATATCAACGGCGCCGTGCGCCTGCGCGTCGACCACGACGATACCCGAGGGATTCATGAATTCGGCGTCGATACGGTGATGCTTGGCGCGAAGTACAACTCCGATACATGGATCGGCGCGGCGGGCTACCGCTTCTACGGCAAGGATTATCCGTTCCAGTACACGCGCCGCTTCGGTGACATCCATTTTGCCGAATACGCCTGGGTGGGTTACCGCATCGACCCCGAGCGGCATGTTGAGGTAGGCCTCAATCAGGTGCCGTTTGGCGTGCAGTCGTTGTTCGGCGACACCTTCTACGAAAGCCTGGGTAATCCTGTTGCGTTGGAAGACTTGTCTGAAGTCGGCGTCAAATACGTACAGGATCTAGGCGGTTGGAATCTGCAGACCGGCTATTACGCGCGCCCGGCATGGTCGGGGCAGGGCACCAGTCGTGGCAGCACTTATTCCATCGTGATCACGCCGGCCGATCCATGGGTCGCCGGCGGTACTCGCAACGTGGAGCGCAATCTGTTCGCCGGGCGCGTTGCGCGCGATCTCCAGACTGGCAATTGGAAAGGGGAGGCGGGCGTTTCGCTGCTCACCTCTACCTTGCATAACCTTGATACGCGACGTGACGGGCGCCGACTCGTTTATGGCCTGCATTACGCGGCCAACAATGGTCCATGGGGCGCGAAGCTGCAATACGCGCGTCAGCTCATGACGCCTCGAAATCCCGATGGCAGCCAGGTGGTGACGGTCGGTGGTTACGACGGCACTTTCAATCTTGCCTCGCGCGGCAATCTTTATTCCGTCAACGGCAGCTACGCCGTTCCAGGCAGCTATCTGGGCGGCTGGGTGAAAGACATCAAGCTGTATTCCAACTACAGCCTCTATCAGAAATCAAACCCGCAATTCCGCAGCACGCAACGTTGGATCACCGGCGCGTCGTTCTCGCTGAAGTTCCTGTCGATCTACGTGGAATGGCTGGAAGGCCGCAACGATCCCTACCTTGGCGGCAGCGATTATGCGCAAAGCCTGGCTGCCGGCGGCATCGACCGCTGGCGCGGCCAGCTCTACATGAACATCGGCTATTACTTCTGAATCGATCTGGCGGTCATGCGCAAAGAATTCGATTACATCAACGGTCAATTCGTGGATGCGCGCAACGAAGCGGTATACGCGGCAGAAATTACCCGCTATCACGCCGAGTGGGCGCGTCGTATCGAAGGCGAGATCATTCCCAGCGACAATGCTGATGAGACGATCAACATCAATGCGCCGACGATGATGGCGGCGGAGAAGGGCGCGGCCTTGATTCTGCAAGGCAACCCTTAAACCTCCCCATGCCTTCGTAGGCTGGGATGAAATCCCAGCACCCGCAAGCGGCAAGCAAAGCTGGGATTGTCATCCCAGCCTACGTTATCTGTCCTCGGCCAAGGTTTTTTGGATCGTGAAAGCCAGGGTCCGCCTTAACGACCGGCTGGCCCCAGGCGGACGGCTGCTGCACCCCGGCATGACCGGAATAAGCCGCCACCGCTACAATGTAGGGCTTCCCCGACTGTTCCTGGAACTCCTATGGCAGCCCGTTTGAACCCGCTCGACCTCTACGACGTCCGTTCCCTGCTCACCGATGAGGAGCGCATGGTGCAGGACACGGTGGGGCGTTTTGTCGACGAAAAAGTGCTGCCTGTCATCGGCGATTGCTTCGATCAAGGACGTTTTCCCGGCGAGCTGATTCCGGACATTGCCAACCTCGGTCTGCTGGGCGCCACTATTCCTGAGAAATACGGTTGCGCCGGCATGAACGGCGTCAGCTATGGCCTGATCTGCCAGGAGCTGGAACGCGGCGATTCCGGCCTGCGCAGCTTTGCCTCCGTGCAAAGCTCGCTGTGCATGTATCCGATCTACGCCTACGGCAACGAAGAGCAGAAGATGCAATACCTGCCGAAAATGGCGGCAGGCGAAATCATCGGTTGCTTCGGCCTGACCGAACCGCACGGCGGCTCCGATCCGGCCAACATGAAGACCAACGCCAAGAAGGACGGCGGCGACTGGATCATCAACGGTGCCAAGATGTGGATCACCAACGGCAACCTCGCGCACATCGCCATCGTGTGGGCGCAGACCGAGGACGGCATCCAGGGTTTTATCGTGCCGACCGATACCAAGGGCTTCACCGCGCAGGAAGTGCACAAGAAGATGAGCCTGCGCGCGTCCGTGACATCCGCGCTGTTCTTCGACAACGTGCGCGTGCCCGACGCTCAGCGCTTGCCGAACGTGAAAGGCTTGAAGGGACCGCTCGGCTGCCTCACGCAGGCGCGCTACGGCATCACCTGGGGCCCGATCGGTGCCGCGCAGGCCTGCTTGAAGGAAGTGATCGATTACACGCAGGAGCGCGTGCTGTTCGGCCGCCCGCTGGCCGCAAACCAGGCGATCCAGCTGAAGCTGGCCGATATGGCCCGTCGCATCACTACCGCGCAATTGCTGTCGTTGCAGCTCGGCCGCTTGAAGGACGCAGGCAAGATGGAACCCACGCAGGTGTCTTTGGCGAAGTGGAACAACGTGCGCATGGCGCTGGATATCGCGCGCGATTGCCGCGACATGCTCGGTGGCGCCGGCATCACGGTGGAGCATTCGGCGATTCGCCATGCGCTGAATCTGGAATCGGTGATCACCTATGAAGGCACGGAGACGGTGCATCAGCTGGTGGTCGGCCGAGAACTGACCGGCATCAACGCGTTCTGATCCTTTCCTTTTGGAGGGGGATTGCGGTAAGTGCTGATTGTCGCGATAGAAATAAACCGGAGCGAGCCGCTGTGGAGGTTCAGGCAAGCCTTGACCCCTCACCTCAATCCTCTCCCCGGAGGGGAGAGGAGGCGAACGCGGCGCACGAAGCGCGCTACGCCAGTTGATAAACGCTTGGAGCCAACCGTGTCGATCCACGATATCCGCATCATCGAAACCGAGCGCCTGATCCTGCGTCCGCCGATCCACGAGGATTTCGACGCCTACGCCGCCAACATGGCCGATCCCGATGCAGCGCGTTTCATCGGCGGCGTGCAATCGCGCCCCGTCGCGTGGCGCGGTTTTCTCTCGCTCGCCGGTGCCTGGATGATCCAGGGTTTCTCGATGTTTTCCATGATCGAGAAATCCACCGGCCGTTGGATCGGCCGATTGGGTCCGTGGTATCCGGATGGATGGCCCGGCAACGAAGTGGGCTGGGCACTGGTGCGCGATGCATGGGGCAAGGGCTACGCGTATGAAGGCGCGGCGGCGATCATGGACTGGTCGTTCGAACACCTGGGATGGAGCGAAGTCATCCATTCCATCAACTCCGATAACCAGCCATCGATTGCGCTGGCCAAACGCTTGGGTTCGCGGTTTCAGCGCCACTCGAACCTGCCGGAGCCCTACCAGGACGTGCGCGTCGAAATCTGGGGGCAGACGCGGGAAGAATGGTTGCAGCGGCGATGAGCGGCGTCATTCTGCAATCCGTCATCAGCTGTCCGCATTGTGGTTGCTCCAGCGAGGAAACCATGCCGCTCGATGCTTGTGTGTTTTTCTACGATTGCCCGGGCTGCAAGGCGCTGCTTCGTCCCAAGGCGGGCGATTGCTGCGTGTTCTGCTCGTACGGTTCGGTCAAATGTCCGCCCATTCAATTGCAGCCTGCGAACGCCAGTTGCTGCGGCCATCGTGATCATTGACGGTCATGTCGTTGCGTCCGCTCAATGTGGCACTGCGTGACGCCATCGCGACGAGCGTGCCACTGTTGCAGGCGCATTGCCGCGATCCATGGGTGGTGATCGGTAGCGCTGCCTGTGCGCTGGCCGGTGCAGCCGTGGAAGTCGCCGACCTGGATCTGCTTACCAGCACAGCCGATGCCCAGCGCCTGATCGCCGTGTGGCCATCGCATCTGGATACCACGTACGTGCCGGCAGGCGCGGATCGTTTTCGCTCGTGCTTTGCACGCTTCCTGTTTCCCGGCATGCCGCTGGAAGTGATGGGCGATCTTCAATTGCACGATGCCGATGGCTGGCAACCGGTGCAAATAAATGAAACCGTGCACGTCACGGTGGCGGACGTCGCTGTCGCCATTCCATCGCGTGATGAACAAATTCGCATTTTGAAAAGCTTTGGCCGCCCGAAAGACCTCGCGCGTGCCGAGCTGTTGCGCGCCTTGTGCCATGGCGCGCCCGCCGATCATCGTTAGAGAACCTTCGCCATGTCCGCCACACCTATTGCCGCCCGCCACAAGGGCTTCAACCGCGCCGAGATCGTCGATCAGAATTTCACCGAGTTCGTGCAGCTCTGGCGCGGCCATGTTCATGCGCGGCCCCGTGACAACGAATCCGTCCTGCCTGGCAGTTCGCTGGATGCAAAAGGCTTTCGTGAACTGTTGGAATCGCAGCTGATCTCGCGCCATCTCGATCTGATGGCGCGGGTGCTGCGCGTGCAGAACAAGGTGTTCTACACCATCGGCAGTTCCGGCCATGAGGGCAACGCGATGGTGGCGCGCCTTACGCGGCATACCGATCCAGCCTTTCTGCATTACCGCTCCGGCGGTTTCATGGCGGAGCGCTTCCGCAAGCTGCCGGGCATGGATCCGATCATGGATTCGGCGCTGTCGTTTGCCGCCAGCAAGGAAGATCCCGCTTCCGGTGGCCGTCATAAAGTGTGGGGCAGCAAACCGCTGTGGGTCTTGCCGCAAACCTCCACCATCGCCTCGCATTTGCCGAAAGCCTTTGGCACTGCCATTGCCATCGAACAGGCACGCCGCATCGGCCACACGCTGCCGATACCGAACGATTCCATTGCGATCTGTTCGTTCGGCGATGCATCGAGCAATCACGCCACGGCACAAACGGCTTTCAACGCGGCCGCATGGACGGCGTATCAAAAACTGCCTGCACCGGTGTTGTTCGTTTGCGAAGATAACGGCATCGGTATTTCGGTCAAGACGCCCAGCGGCTGGGTGGCGAACAATTTCCAGCATCGCCCTGATCTGGATTACTTCTTTGCCAACGGTTTGGACCTGGCAAGCGGCTACGAACAGGTACAGCGTGCGGTGGACCACTGTCGCCAAACGCGTCGCCCGACCTTCCTGCATTTGAAAACCACGCGCATCATGGGCCATGCCGGCACCGATTTCGAAATCGAGTGGCGCAGCATCGAAGAACTGGTGGCGGTGGAAGCGTCCGATCCGCTGCTGCGTTCCGCGTCGATTGCGCTGGAATCGGGCTTGTACGGCAAGGACGAATTGCTGGCCTTGAACGACAGCATCCGCACACGCTGTTTCGCGGCTGCGGAAGAAGCCGACCGCCGGCCGCGGCTGCAAACGCTGGACGAGGTGATGGCGCCGCTCGCGCCGTACACGCCGGATGCGGTGAAGGCCGAAGCCGAGCGCGCCGATTACCATGACAGGCGCGTCGCCGTGTTTGGCAACGAAGACAAGTTGCCGGAGAAGCAGCCGCCGCGTCATTTGGCCATCCAGATCAATCAGGCGTTGCACGACTTGATGGCGAAGTATCCCGAGTCGCTGCTGTTCGGCGAAGACGTTGCGCAGAAGGGCGGCGTGTATACCGTCACCAAGGGGTTGCACAAGGCGTTCAAGGGCAACCGCGTGTTCAACACGCTGCTGGATGAAACGGTGATCCTTGGCCTGGCGCAGGGCTACGCCAACATGGGCATGCTGCCGATCCCGGAGATCCAGTATCTGGCGTACTTCCACAACGCTTGCGACCAGATTCGCGGCGAAGCGGCCTCGCTGCAGTTCTTCTCCAACGGCCAGTATCGCAATCCGCTGGTGATGCGCGTGGCGGCGCTGGGTTATCAACGTGGCTTCGGTGGTCATTTCCACAACGACAATTCGATCGCGGCGCTGCGCGATATTCCGGGGCTCGTCGTCGGTTGCCCAAGCCGCGGCGATGATGCGGCGACCATGCTGCGTACGCTGATGGCGCTGGCGAAAGTCGACGGTCGCGTGTGTGCCTATCTGGAACCGATTGCGCTGTACATGACCAAGGACCTCTACGAGGCCGGCGATGGTCAATGGCAATTCGCCTATCCCGCACCGGGCGAAGCGATGTCGTTGGGCGAAGGTCGTGTCTACAACGCCGACGCCAACGATCTTGTGGTCTTCACCTTCGGCAACGGCGTGCCGATGGCGTTGCGTTCGGCGCGCACGATCGAGAAGGCGTTCGGCTGGAAAGTGCGTGTGGTCGATCTGCGTTGGCTGGCACCGCTCAACGATGCCTTTATCGCCGAGCAGGCGAAGAGTGCGAAGCGCATTCTGGTATTGGATGAAGGCCGCAAGAGCGCAGGTGTGGGTGAAGGCATCATCACAGCCGTAGTGGAAGCGGGCTTCGGCAGCACGCCACTGGAACGTGTGGTGGGCGCGGATACCTATACGCCCTTGGCCGGTGCGGCGTTTCTCGTCTTGCCGGGCGATGCGGATGTCGTCGCGGCGGCGAAGAAGCTCGCCACGCAGTAAACGCAGCGATGCTGCTTGTCGCAGGCTCGGATGACAATCCCGGCATTCCCTTGCATGGCGATGCTGGGATTTCATCCCAGCCTACGGTTGGGGCGGAACCTGAGCCTCAACGTGCTTCGTCCATGCATGGCGTGTTGGGGTTCGGTTGCGCCTCACTCCAGCCTACGAGGATCTGCGCGGTGGTGTGTTCATGTCCGCACGCCGCTCATACGCATGCACTTGATTGCGCCCATGCAGCTTCACGTAATACATCGCCTGGTCCGCGCGTTCGATCAGCGATTCCAGTGTGTCTCCGGCGCTGCGCATCGCCAACCCGATGCTCACGCTCAAGCGCAGATCATTCAAGTTCACTGGAATTTCCATCCGATGCACGCGCCGGCATAGTCGCGTCGCCACGTGCATGGCCTGTTCCTGGTTCACGTCATGCAGCATCGCCACAAATTCTTCGCCACCGTAGCGGCCCAGCAGATCGGTAGGGCGAAGCTCGTTGCTCAACACTTCGGCCACGGCAACCAGCGCACGATCGCCGGCAGCATGGCCTTGCAGATCGTTGAGTGTCTTGAAGTGGTCCAGATCCAGAAACAGCATCGCGATGGAGCGTTCCGTGTTGGCGGTCAGCATGCGATTGGCCGCTTCAGTCCACGCGCGGCGGTTGAGGATGTTGGTAAGCGCGTCATGATCGGCCAGCACGCGCACCTGATCGCGATCGCGCCGCATGGTCAGTGCGCGATCGGCCAGGCCCAGCGATAGCACGATGGCCTCGAACGCGCCCATGCCGATGCTGGCGTCATTGAGCCAATCCAGGCTCGGCAGCGCACCGGTGGTCTGCGCGCTGGTCATGGCAGTGAGCACCAGCAGCGGCGTCCAGCCGGCCAGGAAAAACCACGCCTGGCGCGAACCACGCGCGCCAGCTGCCAAGGCCGTGACGAGCAGCAGCAACGCACCCAGGATCAATACTGGATTCACCAGCGTCTGCGCCATCACCACCAGCGGCTCGATGCCGGTACAGCGCAGCAGCACGATCAGCGGCATGGCAAAACCCAGCGCTATCACGGGCACGTTCAGCGCAGGGGCGTAACGCTGCACGTCACAGAAGCGGCTGAGGAACAGCGAGGCGAACGATACCGACAACGCCGTCGCCGAAGCTCCCACCAGCAGTTCCGAGCCGGCCAGCCAGCTCAGGCCGAGCGGGTGGAACAGAAAGCCGGTCTGCACGCCTTGCACTACCACATAGCAAAGCATGTAGCCGGTGTACCAGGCGAAGGTCATGTCATGCAGCATCACGGCAAAACACAACGCCATCAGCGCCATCGCCACCATCACGGCGAAGCATGCCGTCGCAAAAGCGAGCCAGTTGGAATCCTGCAGCAGGAAATCATCCAGGCCTTGCAGCTGAAAGCGCTCCGGCGCGGCAAGGCTGCCGCTGTGCTCCAGTTTCAGCAGGATCGGCCCCGAAGAAGCCGCGCCGGGAGCCAGGCGGATGGCCAGCCGGCCATGGCCGTGCAGCGCATCGCCGGCGTCGTTCATGGCGTAGCTGTGCGGTGGCCCTTGCTTGCCATACAGCGTGACAGTGCCGAGCGGGGCAGGGTAGATCGACAGCACACGCTCTTCGTCCACATCGGCGGCTTCCGGCTGCAATACCACCCAGCTGCCGAGCGCATCGCGGGGAAACCGATGCAACAGGGTCGGATTGAAGGGCCTGAGCGCCTTTTGCCCGAACGCGGCCAGGATGGAGGCAGGCGTGTCGCCCCGCGTCACCTCATGCCAAGCGCCGCGCAGGGGTGTGCTGTTTGCGCCGGCCGTCGCCAGGGAAAACCACAGCAGCCAAATCACCGGCAAGGCGGCCAGCAGCCACCTGCGTTCGCTGCCCAGTTTGCGCAACGCCTCCCCTGACACTTCATCCCCCGCACCATGAAGTGAGTCGTGCTTCCGCCTCTTTACGCCAAATGCCGCGGCGGCCATCGGCAGGTTCTGCGACCTGCTGGTTCCCTTGCCCGCTGCGGAATGATCGATTACCTAGTGCCGAACGGTACCGCCATTCCGCGGCGTAATGAAAGCCTCGAAGTGTCATGGTATGCAGGACATGTGCCAGAGAGCATGGTTGCGTCATCCTGCCGCGATTTCACGCCAACTTGCCCGACAGCGGGGCATGTTCCTCGGCAGCCCGTGACGGGAACGGCTCTCGAAGGAGAATGGCATGTCTGCAATCAAAGTAGCGGTGCTGGTCGGCAGCCTGCGCAAGGATTCCTTCAATCGCAAATTGGCGAAGGCGGTGGAGAGGTTGGCGCCGGCGGAACTGTCGTTCGAGCACGTGCGCATCGACAACCTGCCGCTGTACAACCAGGATTTCGACAGCGATTACCCACCGGTCTGCCAACAGCTGAAGGCACAGATCAAGGCGGCCGATGCGCTGTTGTTTGTGACGCCGGAATACAACCGTTCGATTCCCGGCGTGCTGAAGAACGCCATCGACATTGCCTCGCGTCCGTATGGCTCAAGCGCCTTCGCCAACAAGCCTGGCGCGGTGATTGGCATATCGGTGGGCGCGACGGGCACGGCGTTATCGCAACAGCATCTGCGCAATGTGCTCGCTTATCTGGATGTGCCGCTGATGGGGCAGCCCGAGGTGTTTCTCAAATTCAGCGATGGCTTGATCGATGATGAGGGGAATATCGGGGTGGAGAGTACAAAGAAGTTTTTGCAGGGTTTTGTGGATCGGTATGTGGAGTGGGTGAAGCGGCAGGTGCATGCGTAACTACTCACAGGCCGTCATTCCCGCGAAAGCGGGAATGACGGCCGCGAGGTAGGCGCGCGCTCATGGTCGGCCTCCAAGCATCCCAGGCATCCGATGATGTTGGGGTTCGCGTTCGGCTCACCCCAGCCTACGCAGCCATTCGTAGGGTATACACATCAAGGCGCCGCAGGCGCCCCCACGCCGCAATACTTCTCCAGCAACTGCTGCTGCACATCGTGCGCGGCCTGACCATCGCCCGGCTGCAGCCGCGAATAGTTGCCATCCGTGTGCAGTTCCCACGTGGTGGTGTTGTCGGTGAGGTAAAGCTCCAGTTCCTTGCGAATACGCTGGCGCAGCTTTTTATCTTCGATCGGAAAACCAGTCTCGACGCGGCGATCCAGGTTGCGTTCCATCATGTCGGCACTGGCCAGGTACATGCGTTCTTCGCCAGCGTTGGCGAACCAATACACGCGGCTGTGCTCCAGAAAACGGCCAACGATTGAACGCACGCGGATATTGTGCGACACACCCGGAATGCCGGGACGCAAGCAGCACATGCCACGCACCAGCAGATCCACCTTCACCCCCGCGATGCTGGCCTTGTACAGCGCACGGATCATCTTCGCATCGGTGAGCGCGTTGATCTTGATGATCATGTGCGCCGGCTTGCCGGCTTCGGCATGCGCGGTCTCGCGCGCGATCAAATCGAGCAGTGACTTCTTCAGCGTAAACGGAGCATGCAGCAGCTTCTTCATCTTCAGCAGCTTGCCCATGCCGGTGAGCTGGCTGAAAAGCTTGTGTACGTCTTCGCACAACGCCGGGTCGGACGTAAGCAGGCTGTAATCCGTATACAGGCGTGCGTTGCCGCTGTGGTAGTTGCCGGTGCCCAGGTGCGCATAGCGTTGCAGTTTCTGTCCTTCGCGGCGCTGGATCAGCATCATCTTGGCGTGCGTCTTCACGTCCACCACGCCGTAGATCACCACGGCGCCGGCTTGCTGCAGGCGCTGCGCGAGGCTGAGGTTGGATTCCTCGTCGAAGCGTGCGCGCAGTTCCACCACCGTGATCACTTCCTTGCCGGCGCGCGCGGCTTCCACCAGCGCATCGACGATTTCCGAGCTGGCGCCGGTGCGGTACAGCGTCTGTTCGATGGTGAGCACGTCCGGATCTTTGGCGGCTTGGCGTACCAGGTCCACCACGGGTGCGAAGGATTCGTAGGGGTGCAGCAACAGCACATCCTGCTTGTTGATCACCTGGAACAGGTCTTCGGCTTTCTTCAGTGCCTTCGGGATCGCCGGCACAAACGGCGGATATTGCAGGTGCGGGCTCTGGCTGCGGTTGATGATGCCGAACAGGCGTGTGAGGTTGACCGGCCCGTTGACTTCGTACAGCTCCGCTTCGGTCAGGCCGAATTGCTTGAGCAGGTAATCGGTGAGTTTCTTGGGGCAGTTGTCCGCCACTTCCAGGCGCACCGCATCGCCGAAGCGGCGCGAGAACAATTCGCCGCGCAACGCGCGGGCGAGATCGTCCATTTCTTCCGGATCGATGGTGAGGTCGGCGTTGCGGGTGAGGCGGAACTGATAGCAGCCGCGTACTTCCATGCCGGGGAATAATTCTTCCGCATGCGCGTGGATGATCGACGACAGCAGCACATAGTTTTCGCCGCCTTCGCAGACCTCATCCGGCAGACGCATGATGCGCGGAAGTACGCGCGGCGCGGGCAGGATGGCCAGGCCCGAATCGCGCCCGAACGCATCCACGCCTTCGAGCTCGACGATGAAATTGAGGCTCTTGTTGACCAGCAGCGGAAACGGATGCGTGGGATCAAGACCGATCGGCGTCATCATCGGCGCTACTTCCTGGCGGAAATAGCGTTGCACCCAGCGCTTTTGCGCGGCCGACCAGTTTTCGCGGCGCACGATGCGAATGCCGTGCCGATCCAGTTCCGGCAGCAAGCGTTCGTTGAGGATGGTGTATTGGCGTGCGATTTGGCGATGCGCGATGTCGCTGATCTCGGTCAGCACTTGCTTGGGGGTGATGCCGTCCGGTCCCACGATTTCATGGCCGAAGGCCAGCTGGCTTTTCAAGCCGGCGACGCGGATTTCGAAGAACTCATCCATGTTGCTGGAAAAAATCAGCAGGAACTTCAGGCGCTCCAATAGCGGCGTGCGCTCGTCCAGCGCCTGCTCCAGCACGCGGTTGTTGAATTGCAGTTGCGACAGTTCGCGATGGATGTAATGCGTTTTATCGTTGAGATCGACCACAGGGGCGGCCTCTGCTGCGTCTGGCTTGGGCAGGGGGGCTGCGGACATGGCGTCTTCGTTGGGGCGTTTGCTCATCGAACGGTGCATCGATCTCGTGACGGGTGCGCGGGCACCTTGCAGCATGCCACGACCTTGCCATGGTGCGGGACGCTGTTGACACAGTTATGACATATGCCCCGCCAAGGGTACGTTGTCATCAGTCAGGAGGCGCTGCCGGCCAGCATGTAATGACTGGGTGCCGATCCCAGCGTGCGCCGGAATGCGGCCGTGAAGGCACTGGTGCTGCCATAGCCCAGTTCCATCGCCACACGCGTGACCGCCTGTCCCCGCCCCAGGCGTGCCAGGGCCGCCATCAGGCAGGCCTGGTGGCGCCAGTCGCTGAAGCTCATGCCGGTCTGCTCGCGAAACAGTCGAGTGAAGCTGCGTCGGCTCATGCCGGCTTTACCGGCCATAAGGTCGATATCCACATCCAGCGAAGGCGCTGCGAGCAGCGCTCTGCACAGCTGTGCCAGCCGGGGATCCCGTGGCATCGGGGTGTTGAGGGGCAGGGCGGGCATGCGGGCGAGTTCGGTTACCAACAGGCGCATCACGTCATCGTCGCGGCTGCCCAGTTCGTATTCGGTGGGCAAGTCCACGGCTTCGGACAGCAGCGCGTGCAGCAGGGGCGAGACGCTGACCACCGTGCAGCGCGCGGGCAAGCCGGCCTTCATTGCGACCTCCGGGAGCACGTAGGCGCTGCGCGTACTGGTGAGGCCGCCCATATGCACCGCATGGGTAACGCCCGCGGGAATCCATAACGCCCGGTAAGGCGGCACTACCCAGCTGCCTTCGCTGGTGGTGACGGTGAGCACGCCGGTGACCGCATACAGGCACTGCCCGCGTTTGTGCCGGTGGCCGGGTAGTGACAGGCCGGCAGCGTAGTCGTTGCCGGTAGCGACGACGTCGCGGGGCGTGTCTTCGTAGCCGATCACTCGCGTGTTGCGCACGCTGCCTCCCGTTTGGCCCAAAAACGACAGAACTTGACCCGATAGTGCATGCAGGCCGAAGGCAGCTACTTTAAGGTGGCAGGCACAGCCGGGCAATGTTGCCCGCTGCCCATCCCCGAGGGGCTCCATGCAGAACTCCGCCGAATCGGTTTCGCTGCCGTCGACCGCGCCGCGCACGGACTACACCATCCTGGGTGCGATCAGTTTTTCGCACCTGCTCAACGACATGATCCAGTCGCTGATCCTGGCGATCTATCCGCTGCTGAAAAGTGGTTTCCACCTGAGCTTTACGCAAGTGGGTTTGATCACGCTGACGTATCAGGTGACGGCATCGCTGTTGCAGCCGCTGGTCGGCATGGTGACCGATCGCAAGCCGATGCCTTACTCCTTGCCGGTTGGCATGGGTTTCACTTTGTGCGGTCTGTTGTTGTTGGCCACTGCGCCGAATTTTGCGGTGCTGCTGGTGGCGGCGGCCCTGGTGGGGACGGGCTCATCCGTCTTCCATCCGGAATCCTCGCGCGTGGCGCGTCTTGCGTCAGGCGGGCAGCATGGCCTGGCGCAATCGCTGTTCCAGGTAGGCGGCAATACCGGTTCATCGCTGGGGCCGTTACTGGCGGCGTGGATCATCGTGCCGCACGGGCGCGGCAGTGTCGCATGGTTTTCGCTGGCGGCGTTGTTGGCGATGGTGGTGTTGTTGCAGGTGGGGCGTTGGTATCGCCTGCATCACGTCACTCGCAACAAGGTGACGCGACACGTAGCGGGCGAAGCGCTCAGCCGCAACAAAGTTTTCCTGTGTCTGCTGATTCTTGGCTTGCTGATCTTCTCCAAGTATTTCTATCTCGCCAGTATCAGCAGCTACTTCACGTTTTATTTGATCCACACCTTTGGCTTGTCCGTACAAGCCGCGCAGATGCATCTGTTCGTGTTTCTGTTCGCAGTGGCGGCAGGTTCCCTGATCGGTGGTCCGGTGGGTGATCGCATCGGGCGCAAGTGGGTGATCTGGGTGTCGATCCTCGGTGTAGCACCGTTCACGCTAGCCTTGCCGCACGCCAATCTGTTCTGGACCGGCGTGCTGTCGGTGGTGATCGGCTTGATCCTGTCGTCGGCGTTTTCGGCGATCCTGGTTTACGCGCAGGAATTGATTCCAGGGCGCGTAGGCATGATCTCCGGCTTGTTCTTCGGCTTCGCGTTCGGCATGGGCGGTATCGGCGCCGCGGTGCTTGGGCGCGTGGCCGATGCGCATGGCATCGACTACGTGTATTCGCTATGTGCATATTTGCCGTTGATCGGCGCGCTGGCGGTGTTTTTGCCGGATTTGGAGAAGCGCCAGCGTGTGTAAGTCGCAGGCTGAGGTGGGCGGAACGCGAACCCCAATATCCCGGACGCTTGCGGGCTAGGTTGGGGTTTCGGCTACGCCTCACCCCAACCTATATTTCGCGAGTCACATGAGCGGAAGCATGGCTCCGGCGCCGCCCCGCAGGCTGGGATGACAATCCCAGCTTTTTTTGAATTTGCTGAAGCTGGGATTGCCATCCCAGCCTACGAACGCCATGGTTTTTTCGACAATCAATGCTTCGCCGGCGTCGGCCCCTGCACCACCTGCATCAGGTGATCCGGCTTCAAATACTTCTTGAACGCCGCCTGCACCTGCTCGGGAGTGAGTGTGAGGTAATGCTTCGCGGCGATCATCGGCTGGTCCAGCGGTTCATCGTGCCAGGCCCAGTTGAGCAGCGCGCGCGCAATGTTGTTGATGCTGGATACGCCTACCGGAATGGAGCGAATTTCGTACTGGCGCGCATTGTCCAGTTCGCTCTGCTTGATCGGCGTGGTTTGCATCGCGACCAGGTTCTGGCGGATGAGCGTGTTGACGGGCGCTACCTTGTCCGAGTCGCTCCCGTACTGAACGAAGAAGATCGAGCGCGAGCGATTGAACTGCATGCCGGAACCTGCCCCGTACGCATAACCGTGCTTAACGCGAATGTCGGTCATCAGTCGCGAGGCAAAACCATTGCCACCCAACACGTTGTTGCCCAACTGCAGTGCATAGCGATCCGGATTGTGCATGTTGAGATCAAGCATCTGGCCCATCAGCACTTGATCCTGCGAGGCATAGGAGTTCTCGATCACCACATAACCGGCGGGGTTCACCGGCACCGGATTGGAAATCACGTCGGGCTTGGCGCCTTCCGCTTTCCATTGGCCAAAGTAGCGTTCCACGGTGGCCTTGGCTTGCTCGGGAGCGACGTTGCCGACCACCACGATAGTGGCGAGATCGGGGCGATAGGTCTTGGCGAAATAATCCTTGATGTCCTGCAGTTTCAATGCGCTGATGGACTCGGGCGTGGGCAGGCGTAGATCGGGATCGCCTGCAGGCAGCAGGCCTGCGCGTAGTGCCTTCATCATCTTGTATTGTGGCGACTGCATTTCACCGGCGAGCGCACGTGCCAGCGTTTCCTGTTGCACGGTGAAACCTTGTTGCGGCAAGGCCGGGTGTAGCTCGTTGTCGGCCAGCAATTGCATCGCGCGATCGAAGTGTTCGCTAAGCGCTGCCACGCCGAAATCGGTGCCGCCGCTTTCGTTGGCGGAAATATCATCCAGCGCCTTGTGATAAGCATCGCGATCCAGCGTGGTACTGCCGTAATCGAACAGCGAATCCAGCAGGCGCGCCACGCCTTCCTTGCCAGCAGGTTCCTGCAGCTTGGGGTTGTTGTCGATATGGCCGACCACCGTCACCGTCTTGCTGATGTTGGACGGCTGCACGATCAGGCGAATGCCGTTATCGAGCTTCATGTCCACCGGTGATAGCGTCCAACGCGGCATCTCCAGTTTGCTCAGCTTTTGCGCGGCCCACTCGGGCAGCGGCGCATCCAGCTTTTCGTTGCTGTTGAAGGATTCGGAGCCGCCGAAGCCGCCGCTATCCGGCGGACGCTGGCCGTTTTCGTTAGGCGTAAGCACCACGGTCACACGCTCGTCCGGCTTCAGATACTGGCGGGCGACGCGATTCACATCATCGACGGTGACCTGCCGAATCTGGTCTTCCGCTTCTTCCGGCGTGCTCAAGCCCATCCACACAATCGCTTGCGACCAGGCGCTGGCAAGTGTCACCGCGCTGTTCTTGTTGAATTCGGCTTGGGCGATTTCGGCTTGCTTGGATGCTTCGACCAGGTCGGCCGGCACACCGTTCTTCAGCAGATCATTGATGACATCATCCAGATCGGTTCGCGCCTGCTTAGCATCGCCACCTTTGGGAAAGCCAACTTCGATCACGCCAACGCCGCCGTAACTGAAAGGCTGCAATTGCGCGCTGGCGCTAAGTACCTTGCCTTGCACCGCGAGCTGCGACAGCGAACTGCGTGCATTGGTGAGTACGTCCAGCAGCACCTGCGCGGCGGCGTTGTCCTTGTCCATCATGCCCGGCATGCGATACATGAACTGCACGGAGCCCGTGCCGCGCGGCGTAGTGGATGCGATGGTTTCCGGCTTCACCGGCTGCAGTTTTACCGGTTGATGAGCGGGCAGGGTGCGCTTGGAAATCTTGCCGAACAGTTGCTGCACTTTCGCCAGCGTCTGCTGTGGATTCACGTCACCCACGATTACCAGCAAGGCATTGTTGGGTGCGTACCAGTCCTTGTAGAACGCCTGCAGGTCTGCGGCGGTGGTCTTGCCGAAGGACGAACGCGTGCCGAGCGGATCTTCCGCGTAGCCGGTGCCTGCATACAGAATGCCTTCGGCTTTCTGGAAGGCGAGAAATTCCGGTTGCGAAATATCGCGCGACACTTCCTGCTCGATCGCGCCGCGTTCGCGCTCCCAATCCTGCTGGCTGAGCAAGGCGCCGTCCATGCGGGTCGATTCGATGTGCAGCAACAAATCCAGGTAATTCGACGGCGCCACGAAGTAATACTGCGTAGCGTCGTTGGTGGTGAACGCGTTGTTGTCGGCGCCCATCTTGCCGGTCATTTCATTGAGCTGCGCGCCGGTCATGCCCTTGCTGTCGCGGAACATCATGTGTTCCAGCGCGTGCGCCGTTCCGGGAAAACCTTCCGGAGTCTGGTAGCCGCCAGCCAGATAGGTGATTTGCGTGGTCACCATGGGCGAAAGTGTTTCGCGCACGATGACGACGCGCAAGCCATTGTCGAGCGTGGTTCGCAACACATTGCTGTCGTTGGCCACGGCTTTGGATGCCGCGGGGGCATCGGCGCGGGCCGGGATGCTGGCGCTCACCAGGCCCATGCCAAGCAACACGCTCCAGGCCAATGTCTTGAAAGGGCTCGACATCATGTTCGGGTTCCTTGTTGAGGACAGCGATAGACCGTGGGATGTTGCCATAGTGCCGCCGGAAGGCGCACGTGCGGTCCGGCACGATGCAGGTCGGGGTGAGGCGCAACCGAACCCCGGCACCGCGCATGCACGGAACATGCGATACGCGCGCAAGCGAAGAAGACGGAGTATCGTGCACCCATCGCAAGTTCCCTCGATAAAGGAGCGAAGCCATGTTGGTAGTGACAACCGAGAATGTTCCCGGCCATCAGGTGGTCCAGGTGAAGGGACAGGTGTTCGGTGTGGTTGTGCGTAGCCGCGGCATCGGCGGCAACTTCGTCGCGGGCCTGCGTTCCATCGTCGGCGGCGAAATCCACGAATACACGCAGATGCTGGAAGAAGCACGCCGCCACGCGCTGGATCGCCTGGTGACCAACGCCAAGGCGATGGGCGCCAATGCGGTGGTGATGATGCGCTTCGATTCGGCCGAAATCGGCCAGACCATGAGCGAGATCGTGGCCTACGGCACCGCGGTGGTGCTCGATCCGCCGACCTGAGCCATGTTGACCCTGGTTCTATATGTCATGGGCGGCCTGATGCTGGTAGGCGCCGGCATTGCCGTCCTCACCGGCGTGATGGTGGCCTTGCTGCCGCAGTTGATCGTTGGCGGCTTGCTGTTGGTGGTCGGACTGGCGATCGAACGCTGGCGTTACAAGCCCTTGTTGCGCGGCGGACCTGATCCGCGCTGGAAGGATACGGGTGAACGTTTCGTTGATCCGGAGAGCGGGCAGCTCACCGCGGTTTATTTCGATGCGCAACGTGGCGAGCGGCATTACGTGGTGGTGGAAAAGTAGGTTGGGATGAAATCCCGGCACCGCGATGCCGACAAGTGCTGGGATTGTCATCCCAGCCTACGTAAGATCGGCTTTCGTCATCGGTAGATTCAAGAAGGAGCACATATGCCATCCGGAAATCCTGTACTGCGCGAAAAAGCATTCCAAGGCTTGCCGGTCACCGGCGAGCGCATGACGTTGAACGGTACCGTGACGCGCACGGCGTTGTTGCTGGTATTGGCGGTGATCACTGGCGGTTGGACCTGGCAGCGCTTTGCTGATGTGGCGGCCGGTGGCGACTTGAATGCGGCGTTGGCGGCGATCAGCCCGTTCATGTGGGGCGGTTTGCTGGTTGGCCTGGTGCTGGCGTTGGTGACCACGTTCGTGCAGCGCTGGGCCGGTATCACGGCGCCGTTGTATGCGATTGCGGAAGGCTTCGCGCTCGGCGGCATTTCCGCCGTGATGAACTTGCGTTTTCCGGGCATCGTGCTGCAGGCGGTGATGCTGACGGTGGGTGTGCTGGCGGTGATGCTGGTGGCTTATCGGTCGGGCTGGATCAAGGTGACGGACAAGTTCCGCCTGGGCGTGGTGGCTGCTACCGGCGGCATTGCGTTGCTGTATGTGGTGGACATGGCGCTGCGTGCATTCACGCCTATCCAGATTCCCTTCATCCATGAAACCGGCGCCATCGGCATTGGCTTCAGCCTGTTGGTGGTGGGGCTGGCGGCGCTCAATCTCGTGCTCGATTTCGACATGATCGATCGCGCCGCCGAGGCAGGCGCGCCCAAGTACATGGAGTGGTACGGCGCGTTCGCGTTGATGGTCACCCTGGTGTGGCTGTATATGGAATTGCTGCGCCTGCTGTCGAAGGCTCGCCGCTGATAGCTGTAAGTTGGGGTGCTAACCCCAACATGGCCGTGCCGATCCGGGTGGCTATGTTGGGGTTCGCACCCCAACCTACGTTAACCTTGCCGTTTTCCCAGCAATCCAGGCAACCATGACGAAAGACGCGGGCCGCGGCCACGCCTTGCTGGTAGGCGCAGGCATTCTTTGCAGCCGCCTGTTCGGCCTGGTGCGGCAGCGGGTGTTCTCCCATTTTTTTGGCCTTTCCGACGCGGCCGATATTTTCAGCGCTGCATTGCGCGTACCAAACTTCCTGCAGAACCTGTTCGGGGAAGGGGTGCTGTCGGCCTCCTTCATTCCGGTCTACGCGCGCCTGCTGGCGCAGCATAAGCAGGAGGATGCCGATCGTCTGGCCGGGGCGATCTTTGCGATTCTTGCGTTGATCATTTCCGTTATCGTTGCGCTGGGTATTCTCGCGACGCCGTATCTGCTCTGGGCGATCGCACCCGGTTATACCGGCGAGAAGCGCGAGCTCACCATTCTGATCGTGCGCATTCTGTTTCCAGGCACCGGCATTCTGGTGTGGTCGGCGTGGTGCCTGGGCATACTCAACAGCCATCACAAGTTCTTTCTTTCGTATGCGGCGCCGGTGATCTGGAATCTTTCCATGATCCTGACCATGTTGGTGTTCCATCACCTGGATGCGAATCGGCTGATCGTGTATCTGGCATGGGGCACGGTGCTGGGATGCCTGTTGCAGTTCCTGGTGCAGCTGGGGCCGGTGTTGAAGCTGGTGCCGAACTTGCGCCTTCGCCTGGATATAAAAAGCCTGCACGTGAAGCAGGTGGGCGGCAGTTTCATGAATGTGGTGATCGGGCGCGGTGTGGTGCAGATCAGTGCGTTCGTCGATCAGGCCATTTCGACCTTGCTCGGCAGTGGTGCCGTGGCGGGCATGACCACGGCGGCATCGATCAACTTGTTGCCGGTAAGCCTGTTCGGCATGGCGATTTCCGCGTCTGAATTGCCGACGCTGTCGCGCATGGCCGGCGAGCATGTGGACGACGAAGTCGCTGCAAAGCTTTCTGCGCGCTTGAACAATGGCCTGGAGCGAATCGCCTTTTTTATCGTGCCGTCCGCGATGGCGTTTTTTGCTTTGGGGAATGTGATCGTTGCGGCGCTGTATCAATCTGGCGCATTTACCGCCAAGGATTCGTATTACGTGTGGGCGATTTTGGCGGGCTCCGGCGTCGGTTTGCTGGCATCGACGTTCGGGCGGCTGTATTCGTCCACTTATTACGCGATGCGCGATACACGTACGCCGCTGCGTTATGCCTTGGTGCGGCTTGCCTTTACGGCGGTGCTGGGTTTGGGCAGCGCGTTGTTGATTCCGAAATTGCTGGGCATTCCCATGCAGTGGGGCGCGGTCGGATTGACGGCGTCCGCCGGTGTGGCCGGCTGGGTCGAGTTTCATCTGTTGCGCAGGAAGATGAATCATAAGCTTGGCCTCACCGGTGTGGCTGTGTCGATGATGGTCAAGCTATGGGCGGCAGCGGCCGTTGCGGCGTTGGTGGCGTGTGTTGTTGAGCGCTTCATGCCGGCATGGGGGCCGATCTTGGTCGCCGCGTTTGTGTTGTCGACGTATGGTGTTGCTTATTTTGCGGCGACGTTTTTATTGCGTGTGAGGACGTGCAGGGACGTCGTGCAAAAAATGCTGCGAAGGGTTGGGCTTGATCGTAGGCTGGGATGACAATCCCAGCTTTTCCGTGGCTCACGATGCTGGGATGTCATCCCAGCCTAAAAAAGCAGTGGCGTCAGCGGCGTAGGTTGCTGCGCGCGAGCTCGATCAACTCATCGCCTCGGCCATTCATCACCGTGCGTAGCGCCCACAGGCTGAAACCCTTCATCTGTTCCAACTGGATTTTTGGTGGCATGGACAGTTCCTGCCGGTTCGTCACCACGTCGATCAATGCTGGACCGTTGTGGGCGAATGCTTCGCGCACGGCGCCTTCGAGGTCGCCAGGATCTTCCACGCGCACGCCATAGATGCCTGCCGCGCGTGCGAGTGCGGAGAAATCCGGGTTATCCAGCGACACACCCGTCGGCAGAAAGCCGGAGGCTTTCATTTCCAGTTCCACGAAGCCCAGCGTGCCGTTGTTGAACACTACGATCTTTACCGGCAACGGGTGCTGCACCAGGGTGAGGATGTCGCCCATCAGCATGGAAAAGCCGCCATCGCCGGACAGGCTGATGATCTGTCGAGATGGAAACGCCGTCTGCGCACCGATCGCTTGCGGCATCGCATTCGCCATCGAGCCATGCACGAAGGAGCCGAGCAGGCGGCGTTTGCCATTCATCTTCAAATAGCGTGCGGCCCAGATGGTGGGTGTGCCGACATCGCAGGTGAATACCGCATCCTCGCTGGCTACGTCGCTGACCACTTTGGCGACGTATTGCGGATGGATCGGCTTGCTTCCCGCCTTGCCGGTGGCGAGATCGTTCAAGCCTTCGCGCGCCTTCTTGTAAAGCTGCAGGCTGTTCTTCAGGTGGTTGTCATCGGTGGCGGCTTTGAGGCGCGGCAGCAGCGCCTCGATGGTGGCGCCGACGTCGCCGACCAAGCCAAGATCCAGGCGGCAACGGCGGCCGAGGTTTTCGGCACGCAGATCGATCTGGCAAATCCTGGCGTCTTCCGGAAAGAACTGGCGATACGGAAAGTCGGTGCCGAGCAGCAGCAAGGTATCGCAGTTCATCATCGCTTCGTAGCCGGAGCTGAAGCCGATCAGGCCGGTCATGCCGACGTCATAGGGGTTATCCCATTCGACGTGTTCCTTGCCGCCCAATGCATGCACCACCGGTGCCTTGAGCGTTTCGGCGAGACGGATCAGTGCGTCATGCGCGCCCGCAAAACAACGTCACCTTGCGGCCGCTGCCGAGCAGAGCAGCGAGTTGATCCAGCTGCGCATCAGGCGGAATGATTTTAGGCGTGGCGGGTAACAGACCTGCACTCGTCAACACCGAGCCGCTGGCCTCGCTAAGTGCCACGTCACCGGGAATCACTAGCACCGACACGCCGCGCTGGCCCACTGCTGCGCGTATTGCCGTTGCGGTTGCACGGTGGATCTGCGCTGCGCTGCTGATCAGCTCGCAGTAGTGGCTGCATTCCTGGAACAGGTTTTGCGCATGCGTTTCCTGGAAATAGCCGCTGCCGATTTCAGCGGAAGGGATGTGTGCCGCAATCGCCAGCACTGGCGTGCGTGAACGGTGTGCGTCGAAGAGTCCGTTGATCAGGTGCAGATTGCCGGGTCCACACGAGCCAGCACAAACGGCCAATTGGCCGGTCAATTGCGATTCCGCGCCCGCGCCGAACGCAGCCGATTCCTCATGCCGGTAGTGAATCCATTGCATGTCTTTGCGACGTCGCAGCGATTCGGTAATGCCGTTGAGGCTGTCGCCGACCAATCCATGGATCCGTTTCACTCCGGCCTGTGCCAGGGTTTCGACCAGGACATCGGCAACATTGCGAATGCTCATGACGTGGCTCCTTGGTAGCAAGGAGCGCATCTTGGCAAAGGGGTGCTTTGCTTTCTGTAAAGGTGGTGTACGGGCGATACGGGTGGGCTGGGATTTCATCCAGCCTGCATGGCTAGCCGATGATCATCGGTTCCGGTTCCAAGCGCACGCCAAAGCGCGCATGCACACCTTCGATCACACGCTGCGCGAATGCCCAAAGCTCTGGGCCGGTGGCCTTGCCATGATTCACCAATACCAGCGCGTGACGGTTGGAGATGCCCGCGTCACCGTCGCGCATGCCTTTGAAGCCGGCGGTTTCAATCAGCCACGCGGCGGAGAGTTTCCAGCGTGCGTCTTTGCCCGGCCATGCGACGAGTTCGGGATAATCGCGCTTCAACGCCTCGCCTTGCGCAGCATCAACGATGGGATTCTTGAAGAAGCTGCCAGCATTACCGATCACGGCAGGATCAGGCAGCTTGCGCGTGCGCAGATGCACCACGGCTTCGGCAACGTGGAACGGTGCGGGATTGCTGACGCCCATGCGTTCCAGCTCTTCGCGGATGCCGGCATAGTCCAGGCGCAAAGCATGCTGGCGTGGCAGCGCGAAGCGCACGGCGGTGACGATGAAGCGATCCGGTTCGTGCTTGAACAGCGAATCGCGGTAGCCGAACGCGCAGGCTGCACGATCCAGCGTGATGACACGCCGCTCGAGACGATCCCACGCTTCCACGCTTTCGATGAATTCGGCCACTTCGGTGCCGTAGGCGCCGATGTTCTGGATGGGCGCTGCGCCGACGGTGCCGGGAATGAGGATGAGGTTTTCCAGCCCGGCAAAGCCCTGGCCAAGTGTCCAGCGCACGAAGTCATCCCAGCGCTCGCCCGCGGCAACGGCAATGCGGGTGAGGTCGCCTTCCTGTTCCACGTGCACGCCGCGCGTTTCCATCGCCAGCACGGTGCCGTCGACATTACCGATGAGCAGCATGTTGCTGCCTTCGCCCAACACCAGCAGGCGGCCGGCGCGAATGGCGGGGAAGTCGAGCAGTTCCGGCAATTTGCTGGCGTCGCGTATTTCTGCCAGCAGCTTGGCGCGCGCATCCACGCGCAGTGTGTTGCGCTTGAGCAGCGAGGCATTTTCGATCAGCGTATAGCCGCCCATGTCGACGCGGTCAGCGTGCATCCGCATGTTCCTGCTGTCGGCGGATTTCATTGACGCAATCGGCGATCAGTTCAGGGCCGCGATAGATCAGGCCGGAATAGATTTGCACCAGCTTGGCGCCTGCGTTGATTTTTTCCACGGCATCGTCGCCTTCGACAATGCCGCCCACGCCGATGATGCCGATGCGATCGCCCAGGCGCTGGCGCATGCCACGCACGACTTCCGTGGCGCGTGCACGCAGTGGCTTGCCGGAGAGCCCGCCGGTTTCGTTGCCGCGCGGATCGCTGGCGACAGAGGCGTGATCGATGGTGGTGTTGGTGCAGATCACGCCATCCACGCTGGCCGCGAGCAGTACTTCCGCCATGCTGTCCAGCTCGGCCTCGGAAAGGTCGGGGGCGATCTTCAACAGCATCGGTTTGCGCGCGCCATGCTGTGAACCAAGCCGCTCTTGGGCTTCGCGCAAGATTTCGATAAAGCGACGCAGCGTTGCCTCTTCCTGCAGATCGCGCAGGCCCTTGGTGTTGGGTGAGGAGATGTTGACGGTAATGTAACTGGCATGCGCGTAGACACGCTCCAGGCAGAACAGGTAATCGTCCACGGCCTTTTCGTTGGGCGTGTCCTTGTTCTTGCCGATGTTGATGCCCAGCACGCCGCGATAGCTCGATGCCCGCACGTTGCGCACCAGCGCATCGACGCCGCCATTGTTGAAGCCCATGCGGTTGATGATGGCCTCGTGCTGCGGCAGCCGGAACAGGCGCGGGCGATCGTTGCCGATCTGCGGGCGCGGTGTGACCGTGCCGACTTCGACAAAGCCGAGGCCGAGCGCGCCGAGTGCGTCGAGGTGGTCGGCGTTCTTGTCCAAACCTGCCGCAAGTCCGACAGGGTTCGGAAAGCGGATGCCGAAGGCTTCGACGGGAAGCTCCGCAGGTGGAGCCGCGACGAAGCGCATCAATTCGCTGCGCCAGGCAACATCCAGGCCATACAGCGTCAAGCCGTGTGCTGTTTCAGCATCAAGTTGGAACAACAGCGGGCGCAGCCAGCGATACATCAAGGAACCTCACCAACATAAACACGGGTGTCGTAGTCGAAGCTTACCCGACCGTCCACCGCGCAGGCGTCGAACAGCCTGCGCAGCGCGTCGATCATGGCCTCGTGCTTGGGATGACCGGCCTGGGGCGCATACGAGGACGACATCAGCCGTCCGCGCAAGGCCTCGAAATCCAGCAACTGGCGATGATCGAAACTGGCCGTGCCACGCCAACCCTCGCCAAACCATTCGCGCATGCGCGGCTCGTCGGCGTAACGTTCGGCAACGCTGGTGTAGTCGGTGCCGTAGACCTGCAGCAACGTTTCGTAGCCTTCCAGGAACGGCGTGCCGGTCAGGCGACGCGAATTCCAGTAAATAGCTGCCAGGCCATCGGGGCGGAGAATGCGATGGAATTCGCGGCGGGTACTTTCCGGATCGAACCAATGGAACGCCTGCGCCACGGAAACGAGATCGACGCTGGCATCGTCCAGGTTGGTGGCATCGGCACGACCGTCCACGGCGAGAAATTTGGGATGGCTTCCCAGCCATTCGGTCGCGGCACCGCGCATGGCGGCATTGGGTTCCACCGCAATTACCGTGTGTCCCGCATCCAGGAACAGCTTGCTGGAAATGCCGGTGCCGGCACCGATATCGGCAACGCGCCAGTCGGGCGTGACGCCCTGGGCCTTGCGCAGCCAGTCGACCAAGGCTTCGGGGTAGGTGGGGCGATAGCGGACGTAATCGGCAACCCGGTTGCTGAAACGTTCGGTGCTGTTGAGATCGCTCATGCTCTCCTCTCCTTCCTGGTTAGCGGGACAACTGCTGTCCACCATCGACGCTCAGGATCTGCCCCGTCACCCAGCCAGCCGACGGCGAAGCGAGGAACAATGCCACGTGCGCGACTTCTTCGGGCGTGCCGTAGCGGCCGAAAGGGATTTTCGAGAGCACGGTGGCATAGCGCGCGGGATCGTCGTGCTTGCAGCGATCCCACAAGCCACCTTCGAAATCGATGGAACCCGGCGCAATCGCATTGACGCGAATGCGTTGCGCGGCAAGCGCGTGGGCTTGCGAGGTGGTGTAGTGGGAAAGTGCCGCTTTCATCGCGCCGTAGGACGGCGTAGTCGGGCGCGGATGCAGCGCGGCGATGGAACTGGTATGCAGGATGCTGGCGTGCGGTGATTTCGCAAGGTACGGCAACGCGGCGCGTGAGGCGCGCACCGCAGCCATCATGTCGATGTTGAACACCGCTGCCCAATCTTCTTCGGTATCGGCAAAGCCGTAGCCGCTGGCATTGTTGATCAGCACGTCGATGCCGCCGAGTGCTTCGGCGGCGGCGTTGATGTAGGTATCGATGGCGGAGGCATCGCCGAGATCGCACGATTGCTTGTGCACCGTGTTGCCATGGACGGCCATGGCTTTGGCGGTTTCATCGAGTGCAGACTGGCCGCGTGCGCAGATGGATACGGCGGCGCCGGATGCGGCGAAGGCGAGTGCCATGCTGCGGCCGATGCCTTTGCTGCCGCCGGCGATGATGATGCGGTAGCCGTGGAAGTCGAAAGGAGTGGACGTCACGGTATACCTCTTCGGTCAGGTCATCGTAGGTTGGGGTGCAAACCCCAACATCGCCATGTGTGCAAGATCGGGAGGTTGGGGTTCGCACCCCAACCTACGTCAAGCAGCGCTTGGTCGGGCTTACAAGTCGAACTTGATCCCCTGCGCCAACGGCAGCGCATCCGAATAATTGATCGTATTGGTCTGCCGGCGCATGTACACCTTCCACGCATCCGAGCCCGACTCGCGACCGCCGCCGGTTTCCTTCTCGCCACCGAACGCACCGCCGATTTCCGCACCGGAGGTACCGATGTTGACGTTGGCGATGCCGCAATCCGAACCCGCTGCCGACAGATACTGCTCGGCCGCCTTCAGGTTCTGCGTGAAGATGGAGGAAGACAGGCCTTGCGGCACGCTGTTCTGCAGCTCGATGGCTTCATCAAGCGTCTTGAACGGGATCACGTAGAGAATCGGTGCGAAGGTTTCCGTCTGCACCACCTCATCGCTGTTCTTCAAGCCGGTGATGATGGTCGGCAGCACGAAGTTGCCCTTGCGATCGCTGATCGCGGCGCCGCCGGTACGCACCGTGCCACCGCTGGCTTTGGCTTTTTCAACCGCAGCGAGGTAAGCCGTTACTGCATCCTTGCTGTTGAGCGGGCCCATCAGCGTGGTGGCGAGCGTGGGATCGCCGATCTTGCCTTCCACCTGCTTGTATGCGGCCACCAGCTTGTCAGTCACGTCGTTGATGATCGACTCATGCACGAACAGGCGGCGGGTGGTGGTGCAACGCTGGCCGGCGGTGCCGACGGCGCCGAACACGATCGCCGGAATGGCCAGCTTCAGATCCGCGCTGGCGTCCACGATGATCGCGTTGTTGCCGCCCAGTTCCAGCAGCGAACGGCCCATGCGTTTGGCGACGCGCTCGCCAACGTGGCGGCCCACCTTGGTGGAGCCGGTGAAGCTGATCAGCGGAACGCGATGGTCGTCGACGAACGCCTGCGACAGTTCCGTGCCGGCATCGTTGAACAGGAAGAACAGATCCGGGAAACCGCCGGCCTTCAGCGCTTCATTGCAGATCTTCATCGTGGCGATGGCCGACAGCGGCGTTTTCGGCGACGGCTTCCAGATGCAGATATCGCCGCAGATAGCGGCCAGCATGGCATTCCATGCCCACACGGCGACCGGGAAATTGAAGGCGCTGATGATGCCGACGATGCCGAGCGGCTGATACTGCTCGTACATGCGATGACCCGGGCGTTCCGAATGCATGGTGTAGCCGTAAAGCATGCGGCTCTGGCCCACCGCGAAATCGGCGATGTCGATCATCTCCTGCACCTCGCCGTCGCCTTCGGGCTTGATCTTGCCCATCTCCAGTGCGACCAGCGAACCCAGTGCATCCTTGTGCTTGCGCAGCGCTTCGCCGCACAGGCGCACGGCTTCGCCGCGCTGCGGGGCGGGAGTGGTGCGCCATACCTTGAATGCTGCCTGCGCGCGCTTGACGATGATCTCGTAGTCGGCAGCGCTGGAGGCATGGACGGTACCGATCACCTCGTTGGTGGCCGGGTTCAGCGGCTGCAGCGTGCCAGCGTTGGTGGTCTTGGACCACTCGCCGTTGCCGAGGTACGTACCCGACTGCTCGCCGGTAAGACCGAGCGCCGTGAGGATTGCGTGGGACATGCGGACTCCTGAGACGTGGCGTCAGAGCGCCTGGATATGAGGGAAACGCCTATTCTATCAGGCGGGCTGATGCCGGCCGAGCCGGGAACGCCGCCGGCTTGCTCGCCACGGTGGCGCATCGCCTATACTTCGGGGCCTACGCATGCTGGTTTGCAGCATGCGGCACGGCCCTTCAGCCCTCGTAGCTCAGTTGGATAGAGCGTCCCCCTCCTAAGGGGAAGGTCGCACGTTCGAATCGTGTCGGGGGCACCAATTCTTTATCGCTCATTGGCGCACAAGGCTCGCCAGCCTGCATGGCAAACCACGATGCGATGCACCAGCCGCCTTACGCGAAACCTTCTTCGCAACGCAACATAATGGCCAGCTGAATCAATCCCGCGCGCGTCAGCGCACTTGTCAACGCGGGCCATGGCCGCTCGTTCTTGGCGCCTGCGAGGGTGAGGGGAACGCGATGGAGCAGGACGCTACAGGAGACACCATCGGCAGCATTCAAAAAGATGATCCCACTCAACGCATGCATGTGCCTTGCCGGAAAAACGGCAAGGCAATCAATTCCAAGAACGTCCGCTAAAACATCCCAAGGAATTTGCCATGAATGCAAAGTCGAAACTCATCATGTTCGGTCTGGTCATCGGTGCAGCGATGGCGTCCGGCACGGTGTTCGCGCAAACCGATGTTCCCAATCATCCGCGCGTCAACGAAGTAAACAATCGCCTGGAAAATCAGCAGGATCGCATCAACAACGGTTTGAAGAACGGCACCATGACGCAGGCCCAGGCTGCGCACGACGAAAAGCACGATGCCAACATCGCTCGCCGCGAATCCGCCGACGAGGCCAAGCACAACGGCCATCTGACCAAGCAGGAACAGCGCAATTTGAATCGTGCCGAGAATCACAACAGCAAGCGCATTTACAAGCAGAAGCATTGATTGGCGATGTGATTCCAAAACCTCCCGTGCTCGCGGGAGGTTTTTTTGTCGCGTAGGCTGGGATGAAATCCCAGCATCGTGGGCATGGCGATGCCGGGATTTCATCCCAGCCTACGTGGCTTTCGCGGGAATGACGGCCGTAGGGTTGCGCTAGCTCTTCGGCGGCTCGCCCGTCGACTCGCGCAATTGCAATGAATAAGGCACCTGCACAAGCAAGCCTGATCCCTTGCCACGCAGCAACTCCATCAGCTGCAACGCCGCCAGCTTGCCCATCTCGCGTGCAGGCTGGCGCACCGTGGTCAACGGCGGCCATAGCTGGCTCGCCAATGGCGTGTCGTCGAATCCGCAGACCGATACGTCACGCGGCACCTTCATGCCGCGCTCGTTCGCGGCCCACATGACACCCGCCGCCATGTCATCGTTGGCGGCAAAGATGGCGCCAGGTGGGTCCGGCAATGCGAGCAATTTTCGCGCGGCGGCCACGCCGGAGCCGAACATGAATTCGCCTTCCACCACATAGTCCGGGTCGTAGGGTATGCCCGCGGCCAAGAGCGCCGCCTTGTAGCCGGCATGCCGCCAACGGGTTGCGCCATGATTGGCGATGCCCAGTACGTGCGCGATGCGGCGGTGGCCAAGTTCGATCAGATGAGTGACGAGGGCCTGCGCAGCATGCTCATCATCCATGCATACGCCGATAGTGTCGTTGCGATTTACCGGGGACACGCTGGCATAGGGGACTTCGCGCTCGCGCAAGCGCCGCAGTAGAGGCGGGTGATCGGTCAATGGTGGCGTCAACACCACACCGTCCACATGATGATCGGAAATCAGCGCATCGACACGGCGGATGAAATCGGCGCCGCGCATGCGCAGCGGGCACACCATCATGCTGTAGCGGTTCGCGTCGCAGGCGTCGAGCACGCCGTTCTGGATTTCAGCCAGATAGGTCGAGGCCGGGTTGTCATTGTTGTCGTACAGCATGGCGACCAGGAACGAGCGGCTGCCGGCCAGGCCGCGCGCCGAAGGGCTGGGCCGATAGTTCATCGACTCCATGGCCGCGAGCACGCGCTTGCGCGTGTCTTCTTTGACGTACGCTTCCTCGTTGAGGACGCGCGATACCGTCTTGGGCGATACACCCGCCGCGCGTGCGACATCTTCCAGGCGTACCCGCATGCATGCTCCTGACATCACCGTATTGCGCAGTGACTATGCCGTGCGAGCCCGTTTGTTTACAAGCGTTGAGACGGTGGCGGGTCTTCAGGCACGCAAGAACTTGAAGAAAGAGGGCGCCTCCGGGGAAGGAGGCGCCACGCCGAGCAGGCGGGAGTGTTTCCTGCTCAGAACCACACTCCCAGTTCCACGCCGTACGTCCGCGGCGGCAGATACTGGGAAACGTAGACGAAACCGCCATTGGCGGTGGTGAAGCGCATGGCGTTGGTGCGGATCTTGTCGTTGCTGACGTTTTGCACGTACGCGTTGACCCACCAGCGGTCCTGCGGCTCCGTGTAGCGCAGCGAAAAATCGGTGCGCACATAAGCCTTCTGCTGATCGCCGGAGCCCAGGTTGAACGGGCTCAGCCACTGCATGCTCTGGTATTGACTGCTGATGCGCGGCGTCAGGCGGCCATCGTTGGGCAGATGGAAATCATGCTCATAGATGGCGGTCAGCGAAGCATCCGGCGCATGCGGCAGGGTGTGGCCGGTGATGTTCATGCAGCTGGAAAGATTCGATTGCGGCGGGCAGGGCGGCAATCCTTGGTAATCATTGCTGCCTGCATAGATCAGGGTGCCGAGCGTCTTTTTCGGAATGGCCGAGAACACCAGGTTGGCGCGGTCGTCATGACCTTGCAGCGTCAGCTCCGATTCGAAACCGGCCACCTTGGTGCTGCCCTGTACATTGTTGAAGCCCAGGCCATGGTTGCCGTCCGGATAGGTGATCGGGGCCGACAGCTGGAAGTTCTTGAAATTCTCGTAATACGCGGCGTTGTTCCACGTCAGGTGGCCGCCGAGGAAGGTGAACTTCGCGCCAATTTCATAGTTGGTGAGCGATTCCGGCTGATACAGCGTGCCGCCATCCTGCGTGCCGCCCGATTTGTAACCGGTGGCGATGCTGACGTAAGCCATCGCGTTTTGATTGAACACATAATCCGCGCGCGCCAGCCAAGTCACCTTGGACTTGTGATACTTGCCGTCGTTGTGCTGCGAAATGCTGAAGCCGACATCCTGCGGCTGCGCATTTGGGGAGATCGGCACCTGTGGCACGGTGGGGTCATAGGCCCAACCCCAGTTGATGCCGCCTTCGTTCTTCCTGGTGTCGTCCGAGAAGCGTGCGCCAGCGGTGAGGTTGAACGCATCCGTGACGTGCCACACGGCCTGGCCGAAGACGGCTTCCGATTCCACCGTTTCCTTCGGCTGGATGAAGGAGCCCTGCCAGTTCACCGTGCCCTGCTGCGTGCCATTCATGATGGGAATGTCGAAGCGAATGTTGTTGTCTTCCGCGGCGTAATAAAGTCCGAGAATCCAGTCCACCGTGTGCTGGCCGGTCGATTTCAAATCGAATTCGTGGCTATAGCTCGAGTAGTTGGAGTAGTTGGTACGGTCATCCTGATACACGCCACCCGTCGTGAAGCTGGTGGGCAGGATCGCGCCGGCGTCCTGGTCGTAATTGCTGGCGCCGGAGAAACGGTTGTAGCCAGCGATATAGGTGAGCGCCATATCGTCATTGATCTGCCAATCCATGCGGCTGCGCACCGTCTTGGAGGTTCGATGCAGGTACGGCGCGGTGTCGATCAACGCGGACCAGAAATCCTGGCCCGGGCGCGGGTTCTGCATCAAGTTCATGTCCGGCGTGCCGCGATCGAGAAAATACTCGTACGACAAGTTCCACTTGAACGCATCGATCGGCTGCCACAACGCGCTGATGCGCGCCGCCGACTGGTTCTGCGCGTTGTATTTGTCGCCGCCCTGCGTATACAACGCCTGATTGATCGGCTGGAACGTCGCCAAGGTGCCGCCATTGGCGAGATAAGTCGCCTGCTGCTGCGCCACGCTGGGCAGTTCGCTGCCGGGGTTCTGGTAGTTCACGTAGCCGTCGTGCTGCTGGTGCGCCACGGCTACGCGCATCGCAAACGTGCTGCTGATCGGCAGGTTGATCGCCGCCTTTTCGCCCGTTTGGCTGTAACTGCCCAGCGACATCTGCGCATTGCCGAAAAAGCCGCCATTGATATCCGGCTTGACGGTTTCAAAGTCGATCGCGCCCGCGGTGGAGTTGCGGCCCCACAGCGTGCCTTGCGGGCCGCGCAACACCTGCACGCTGTCGATGTCCATCAACAGGCTGGTGGCCGATTCGGCGCGCGGCGCATACACGCCATCGATGAACAGAGCCACTTCCGGATCGGCATATTCGGTCTTGGCGCTGTCGTTGCCGATACCGCGCATGGTCAGCGTGGTCACGCCGTGGTCGCCCTCGCTGGTGCCTTGCAGGCCAGGTACCAGCTTGGTGATGTCCTGCACGGTCTGTACGTGTTCTTTGTCGAGTGCGTCGGCCGTGATGGCGGTGACGGCTACCGGGGTTTTCTGCAGTGGGGTTTCGCGTTTGGTGGCAGTGACCTGGATGGTTTCCAGGTTCTTTACTTTCTGCTTGGACGGTCCGCCGTCCTTGTTGGTCGTGGCCGGTGAGGTCGCATCCTGTCCTGCTGCGAGGACGGGGGCCGAGGCAAGCACGGCAGCAAGCGCGACGTACATGGCCGAGTGGTGAAGCGTCATTTCATCCCCTCCAAAAAAATGAATTTCGCGTTGTCAGGTGGGGCCCGCCTTTTTTTCCAGTCCGCCCGACTGGCCCCACGGGTACGACAGTGCTGTACGATATGACAGCGCTGTCATACGCGGATAGTAGGCGGCTTTTGGCACAGAAGCTTGAC
The DNA here is from genome assembly GCF_035277725.1 of Dyella sp. Classification (GTDB taxonomy): domain Bacteria; phylum Pseudomonadota; class Gammaproteobacteria; order Xanthomonadales; family Rhodanobacteraceae; genus Dyella_B. Next base: position 37,611 of record NZ_DATEJY010000069.1, read on the forward strand.
GCACAGCAACATGACGATCGCCCGGGGAGGGCAAAGACATGGCACGTTTGCAGAGCATCTTGGTGGTAGGTGGCGGGGCGGCAGGCTGGTTGGTGGCCTGCTATCTGGCCAAACATCTGAACGCGGCGGCGCCGGGCAGCATTCGCGTGGAGTTGGTCGAATCGCCCGGTATTGGCCTGCTTGGCGTCGGGGAGGCGACGTTCCCTTCAATTCGCGGCACCCTGGCTGCGATCGGCTTGGACGAAGGTCAGTTGCTGGTGGGTGCGAATGCGACCTTCAAGCAGGGCATTCGCTACGACCATTGGGTACGTCCGCCCGGTAGCGAAGGGCGATCGAGTTTCTTCCATCCCTTCAGCCTGCCCAGCCAGCGTCCGGGTTCTCCGGAACTGCTGCCTTACTGGCTGCTTGGCGGTGCGCCGCAAGGCATGCAACTGGCAGAAGCGGTCACCATGCAATACCACCTGGTTGCGCAAGGACACGGACCCAAGCGCGCCAGCGATCCGGATTTCCAGGGGCCGATGAATTACGCCTATCACTTCGATGCCGCGCGCGTCGCACAGGTGCTGGCCGGGCATGGCCAGAAGCTCGGCGTAAAGCGTCATGAAGCCACGGTGGAACGCGTCGAGCTGGATGCACGCGGCGCCATTGCAAGCCTGGTAACGAAAGAGCTGGGCGAGCTGAAGGCCGATCTCTACGTGGATTGCACCGGCTTGCGCAGCCGGTTGATCGGCAACGCCATGCAGTCACCGTTCCGCAGCCGCACTGACGTGCTGTTCGTGGATCGCGCGGTGGCGATGCAAGTGCCATATCCGCGTCCCGATACGCCGATTGCGTGCTACACCATCGCCACTGCGCAGGAAGCCGGTTGGACCTGGGATATCGGCCTGCAGCAGCGGCGCGGTGTTGGGTATGTGTATTCGTCACGGCACTCGGATGCCACGCGTGCAGAAGAAGTGATACGCCAGCATCTGGGCAACGCAGCCGAGGGGTTGGAGCCGCTACATATCAAATTCGAAACCGGCTATCGCCCCGAACATTGGCGCGCCAATTGCGTGGGCATCGGCTTGGCCGGCGGTTTTGTCGAACCGCTGGAATCGACCGGCATCGCCCTGGTTGAGCTCGGCACCTATTTGCTCACGCATCTGCTGCCGTTGGATATGGACGACATGGAGCGCGCGGCGAAGCACTTCAACACAATGATCTGTGCGCGCTACGAGCGCGTGCTGGATTTCATCAAGATGCACTACTGCCTCACGCAGCGTACGGACAATCCATTCTGGATCGACAACACCGACCCGGCGAGCATCCCGGAAACCTTGCGCGATCGCCTGAAGGCCTGGCGCTATCGACCGCCGCATCGCCTTGATTTCGTGACCGACCTGGAAATGTTCATGCCGTCAAGTTGGCAATACGTGCTTTACGGTTTGGAATTCAGTACGGACATGGAAGCGATGCGCAGCAGCTATCCGCGCATGGACGAGGCGCGACGCGAATTTGCGGCGATCCAGCAGGTTTCGGCACATGCGATGAAGGATCTGCCGAAGCACCGGGCATTGGTGGAGCAAATGTGCAAGGCGTATGTGCAGCGTAGTGGGGCCGTGCGCAGCGAAATGTCCGTAGCGGGCTGAAATGCGGCAGCGTAGGTTGGGGTGAGCGAACGCGAACCCCAACATCCGTGCGATCCCGCCTGCCCATGTTGGGGTTCGGCGGTGCCTCCCCCCAACCTGCACCCGATTACGGACTTGCACACTCCACGCTGCGGTCTGCGTTCGACGACAGCGTCACCGAGGCAATCGAAATCGCGGTACCCGGAGCACTGTGCAACACGAACGGCCGATCGATATGGCTCATGTCGGCGCCGTTCTTCTGCAGACACTTCAACGGCACGCCGAAGCGAATCCACTGGCCTTTCTGCAATGCGGCCAGCGCAGCCTGCACCGGCACCTCGGCATGGCAGTTCACGCCGCAGGCGACACCGATCGCGGCATTGCCCTTGCCAAGCTCGTCGACACGCAAGGTTGCCACCAGCTGCATATCGCCGTTGGCCTGGCGTGCGATGTCTTCGGCGTGATCGGCGACAATCGCGAGCTGCGCGTCATGTTTGCCTGTCCACGCAAAGCGCCGTGCATCTTCCTGCACGTGATAATCCACTGACGTTGCACGCAGGTCAGCTTGCGGGCTGCCGGCGGGCATGGCGGTAACTGGCTTGGTATCGCCGCCTGCATCCGCAAGCACCAGCGAGAAGCCTTTTGCTGGCTTGCCGCGCATGAAGTACACGCCGCTCTGTGCGTTATCCAGACGGATGCCCGGATCTTCGGAAAGCTTCGGCAAATCGCCGTTATCGGCGTAGCGCAAGCCATAGCCATACGGGAACAGCGGATTCGGATCGGCCTGATTCGTCTGCGCCGCATTGCGCGGCCATGCATAGGAAAGCTTGCCGTGGAAGTCGTATTGCACGCTGCCGTCGGGCTTGCGCAACAGCACGTCGGCAATGCCGCCGCCTTCCGAACCCGGCAGCCATGCCGCGACGAAAGCGTCGGATGCATTGATTTCCGGATTCACCCACAACACGCGCCCGGACAGGAACACCGCCACCACTGGTATGCCTTGCGCGTGCAAGTGCTTGAGCAATTGCAGATCGCCATCATCACCCGGTTTGTAGGCGAGGTTGGGTATGTCGCCCTGGAATTCCGCATACGGATCTTCGCCGAACACGACGATGGCGACGTCCGGCTTCTGTGTAAATGATCCATCCACCGAAAGCGTCGCGGTGCCACCGGCTGCTTTGACCTGTTCGCGAATGCCGCTCCAGATCGATTGCGCATGCGGGAAATTCGCATTGGTGACGCCGGTGCCCTGCCAGGTGAGGGTCCAGCCGCCGCTTTGCTTGGGGATGTTGTCCGCGCCGTCGCCAGTCACCAGGATGTGTTTGCGCGGATCGAGCGGCAGCAAGTGATGCTCGTTCTTCAACAAGACCAGCGACTCGCGCACCGCCTGGCGTGCCAGTGCACGATGGTCCGCGCCGCCCAGCACGTCGAACTTGCCCTCGAGCGGTTGCGCGGCCGGTTTGCCATCGAGCAGGCCAAGCCGCAGTTTGACGCGCAGCACGCGCGTCACGGCATCGTCCAGGCGCGTCATCGGAATCACGCCGCTGTGCACTTCCTGCAGCATGTGCTGGTAGAGACCGCGCCAACTGTCCGGTGCCATGTACATGTCCAGCCCGGCATTGATGGCGGCGGGGCAGTCATCGTTGCTGCAACCGGGCACTTGGCCATGCGAATTCCAATCGCCGACCACGAAACCGTCGAAATGCATGCGATCTTTCAGCACGCCTGTAAGCAACCCTTTGTCGGCGCTCATCTTCACGCCGTTCCAACTGGAGAACGAGGCCATCACCGTCTGCACGCCGGCATCGATCGCCGGTGGGTAGCCCGCACCGTGGATATCGCGCAAAGCCGCTTCGCTGATCTGCGCATCACCCTGGTCGACGCCGTTGTGCGTGCCGCCGTCTCCCAAAAAATGCTTCGCGCTGGCAATCACGTGATACGCGTTGAGAAAGTCCGGCGCGCCGGGTTTGCCTTGCAGGCCTTCCACGGCGGCCGGTGCATACTGCGCCACCAGCTTGGGATTGGACGAAAAGCCTTCGTAGCTGCGGCCCCAGCGCACGTCTTGCGGTACAGCCAGCGTTGGCGCGAATGCCCAGTTCAGGCCGATCGCGCGGACTTCCTCTGCCGTCGCCGCGCCGATCTTGCGAATCAGCTCGGGATCATGCGCGGCGCCGAGCGCCACGTTGTGCGGGAAAATCGTCGCCCCCACGACACCGTTGTTGCCGTGCACCGCGTCGATGCCAAACAACAGGGGAATGGCGGGGCTTCCTTTCGGCACGTCCATGGCGGCTTGTTCATAGGCTTTTGCCAACGCAAGCCACTGCGGGCCATCGGCAACGCGCGAGCCGCCGGGTTTGGAATTGCCACCGGCCAGCATGGAGCCGAGGTGGTAGTTGCGCACGTCTTCCGGTGTTGCGCTGCCGATGTCCGCTTGGATGAGCTGCCCCACTTTTTCCTCGGTGCTCATCGATGCCAGCAAGGCCTGGATGCGGTGCTCCCCTTGCGGATCGGACGGCAGCGGCGAGTGCGCGGCAGGCCAGGTTTGCGGGTGGACGACGGCGCTGCCTGTCTGTTCCTGCGCCAGAACGAAAGCGGGCAGGGCGGTGGCGAGCGCCGACAAACACAGGAAACCCAGACGGAACGAAAAGACGCCTCGCGTGTGGTGCATGCGCAATCCTCGGTCGGTGGGCCGGCGGCGGACCCATGGAAGTGGCGGCCATGTTCTTGGGATATGACAGCGCTGTCAATTATCCGGACGGGCCGGGGTGATGGCGGGTGATGACAGGGAGGGCTGAGGCCAATAAAAAAGGTGGCGATCCATGGGATCGCCACCTTCCGGGTGTTGCTCTGTGTATCTGCTGCTTAGCGAGCGTCGGAGACCGAGGTCACGCCTTCCTGCACCTGCACGCGGTTGCCCGGGTCATGATCCATGCGCGTGGTGCGGGTGACGCCGTTGTAGACGTACTGCACGTCATAACCGATCACGCGGTCGCTGGAATCGGCCACCGTCTTGCACTCGTGCTCGGTGGTGGAGGTCACCTGGCTCTGATGGTGCGCGTTTTCGATGCGGTTACCGGCGTAGCCGCCTGCCGCCGCACCGGCCACCGTCGCTAGGGTGTTGCCCTTGCCATGGCCGACCATGTGGCCCAGCAGGCCGCCGGCCACGGCACCGATCGCGGTACCGGCGATGTTGTGCTGATCCTTCGGCGGCTCGGTGTGATTGACCACCACATCCTGGCAAACCTGATGGGGGGTGTTCACTTGCTGGTGCACCGGCGTCACGCTGACCACCTGTGCGTACTGCGGGCCTGCTGCTTGCGCAGCCTGTTGCTGTTGCTGCGAGGCATCCAGCGCCGGATCCGCATTGGCCTGATGACTGCAACCTGTCAGGCCGGCGACAGCTGCTACAGCAACAGCCGCGCAAAGAGTCTTGATTGCGAACTTGCTCATACTTGAATCCCCCAATCGGTCACTAAATCGAACACTACGTTCACCCCTGCTTTCCATGACGCTCATTGAATGGCGACAAGGCTGAATGATACCCGCATAAGTCGTTAGCCAATGCTAAACGGCCTGCGATCCAACCCATTTTTCTGCTCGAAATGCGCGCAGCAGTCATAAGAGGCAACACCGATGCACATGATGCCGGGTGATGCAAAGCAGAGTTTGGAACGACGTCGCATAAGCGGCAAGAAAACCTTCAGTGCTTATTAAGCGCATCCAGCAGAGGATCGCAGCCGACACCAACGGAGGTCGTCATGAGCAAGCACGTAGCAGTCAGTCGTATGTTGATGGGTTTGGCCGTTGCAGCTGCGTTGGTGACGCCGCTGGCTGCATCAGCGCACGATCACGATGGCTGGGGTCGTCGAGGCGATTGGGATCGCGGCGGCTGGCATGATCGCGGCTATGACCGCGGCTGGCATGATCACGATTGGCATCGCGGCGGCGGTTATTGGAGCGGTGGCCGTTGGATTGCGGGTGCCGTCGTGGCAGGCGCCGTGGCTGGCCTGGTGGAAAACGCCGTTGCGCCTGCGCCGGCTTATTACGCACCGCCTCCCACCGTGGTTTATCAGCCTGCCACCGTGGTGTATGAAGCGCCGCCCCCGCCGGTGGTTACCCGTACCGTGGTTTACACTACGCGTTATTACGGCCAATAACACCAGCAGGCGTCAACACAAGTTGTTCGAAAAGCCCGGCAAAGCCGGGCTTTTCGTTATGGGCGCATGCTGCCATCATCCGCCGATGCAAGGCGTTCCCCATTCCTTCGATAACCCCGCGGACACCGCCGAATTCCGCTGCCCGGCGCATCGTTCGGGCGTGGAGTTGTACCGCGCGCATATCGTGCGGCATGCCTTCGAGCCGCACGTGCATGAAAGTTTCGGGCTGGGTGCGATCGAATCCGGCGTGGAACGCTTTCGGTATCGAGGCGCCGAACACTTGGCGCCGCCCGACTCGCTGGTATTGATGAACCCGGATGAATTGCATACCGGTTGCGCCGAGACCGATGGTGGTTGGCGCTATCGAATGGTCTACATCGACCAAGCCGTGGTAGCGGAGATTGCCGGTGAATCCGGTTGGTGGTTCGGCGATGCGGTGCATGCCGATGCTGCGGGTGCGCGGCACATCACGGCGCTGCTCGATGCGCTATGGCTGGCGCGCGAACCGCTCGCTTTCGACAGCCTCCTGCTGCAACTTTTAAGCGAATTCCGCCGCCATGCACGCGTACCGCGTGCGGCGCACGCCGAAGCGCTTTCGCGCTTTGTGCCGGTGATCGACTACCTGCGCGCGCATCTGGCCGAACGCATCACGTTGAATCAGCTGGCCGCCGTGGCCGGCTTGAGTCCGTTTCATTTTCTACGCCAGTTTCAGGCACGCCATCACGCCACGCCGCAGCAGATGCTGATGGCTTTCCGCCTCTCTGCGGCCAAGCGTTTGCTTGCCGCAGGCGACGCGCCGGCCCAGGTCGCCGCCGCCACCGGCTTGACTGACCAAGCGCACCTCACTCGCGCCTTCGCGCGTCGTTACGGAACCACGCCGGCGCGCTACCAGCGCGCCCTGCAGCGATAGCAATCTCGTACAAGACGGCCGCAAGCCATTGCACCGATGCTGCGCGCCATGTGGACAGGAACGCTTTACGCACTCATCGCCGGCTTGATGTGGGGGCTGGTTTTCGTCGGGCCGCTGCTGGTGCCGGAATATCCGGCCGCACTGCAATCGGTAGGCCGCTACCTTGCCTTTGGCATGATCGCGCTGCCGCTGGCGTGGCTGGACCGCGCCGCGTTGCGCCAACTGACGCGTGCCGATTGGCTGGAAGCGTTGAAGCTCGCCATGGTCGGAAACCTGCTTTATTACGTGTGCCTGGCAGCGGCGATCCAGCGCGCCGGCGCGCCGCTTCCCACCATGATCATCGGCACGCTGCCGGTAGTGATCGCCATTGCTGCCAACCTGCGCAATGCACGTCGCGATGGTCAGCTGCCATGGGCGCGCCTGGCGCCGTCATTGCTGCTGATCGCCGCGGGCATCGCTTGTGTCAATCGAGCAGAGTTGTCCGGGGTGAAAGCCCAAAGCCACGCCGATCTTTTGCGCTACACCGCCGGAGCCTTGCTCGCCTGCGTTTCCGTGGCGTGCTGGACGTGGTATCCGCTGCGCAACGCGGATTGGCTTCGCCACCACCCAGGACGCAACCCACGCACCTGGGCGACAGCACAAGGTATCGCCACGTTGCCGTTGGCGCTCGTCGGTTATGCGTTGCTGTGGTTGGGCATGCGCGCCAGCGGCAGTCACTTTTCGATGCCGTTTGGGCCGCGCCCCGTTGTATTCATTACCTTGATGGCCGCGATCGGCCTGTTCGCTTCCTGGCTAGGCACGACATGCTGGAACGAAGCGAGCCAGCGATTGCCCACCGCCATCGCCGGACAGCTGATCGTGTTCGAAACGCTGGCGGCGTTGAGTTATGCATTTGCGCTGCGCGGAAAGCTGCCGGGTGCGCAAACCCTGTCCGGCATCGTGCTGCTGGTGGCAGGCGTGGTATGGGCCGCGCGCGTGAAGCCGGTGCCGGTGGAGTATGTGGAGGCGGAGCGGTTGTGATTGCAGGTTGGGGTGAGGCATAGCCGAACCCCAACATGGCATGTAAGCACCGGAACGTTGGAGTTCGCGTTCGCTCACTCCAACCTGCGTGCATGGTCGTGGTAGACGGAAAAACGACAATAAAAAAGCTCTGGAAGCGAGTTCCAGAGCTTTTCAATATTTAGCTGGTGCCGGAAATAGGAATCGAACCTACGACCTACGCATTACGAATGCGCCGCTCTACCAACTGAGCTATTCCGGCGGAGCCGCCTAGTTTAAGGGGGTGTCTTGCGGCCTGCAAGCTCTGTCGGGTTGGCGGGTTTCGGACCGCAGCGTGGGGCGGTGGCCGACTGGTGCGGGTGCGGCTGTGCGGCGACAGTGCGAGGAGTTTCCTAGGGAAGGGTGCCAATGCCGCTGTCGTCGTGTCCTCGAGGCGTCACGTTGATCGAAGTACTGGTGGCCATGCTGGTTTTCAGCCTGGGGCTGATCGGTGCGGCTGGCTTGATGGCGATGGCTGCACGCGCCAATCAGGCGGCTTACCTGCGCACGCAGGTGAGTTTTCTCGCGCAGAACATGGCCGAGCGCATGCACGCGAACCTGATTGGCGTGTGGCGCGGCGATTACGACGGCAACTATCCGGATGCCGGCGCGCAGGATTGCGTCGCCGGTTGCACGCCAAGCCAACTGGCGCAGCACGACCGGCAAAGCTGGAGCGGACAGCTACAGACCTTTCTGCCACCCGGCCCGGAAGCCACCATTCGATGCGACCAAGATGGCTTGCCACACGCACCGTCTCGCGAACAAATTGCTTTGAGGCCGCCTTACGGGGGTCATTGCCGAATGACTATCATGTGGGCCGAGCGAAGCTCCGTCGATGCCAAGGCTTCACCGCAAACCTTTACCTGGGCGTTCCAGCCGTGAATCGCTGCCGCGGACTCTCGCTGATCGAACTGATGATCGCGATGGCGCTGGGCCTCGCGGTGAGCCTGGGCATCGTGGCGGTATTCACCTCCACCTCCAACAGCCGCCAGGCGCAGGAACAGCTGGCGCGCTTGCAGGAAGAAGGCCGCTTCGCGATCGCGCAGATCAGGGACGACCTTAGCATGGCGGGTGCGCAGTACTGCAACAGCAGCGGTGGCGCGGCCCATGCGAGCGCCGCGGGTCCTTATCTGGATGGGCTGCGTAGGCCTACCGTCTATGCCAGTGATCCTAACGTGCTGATGGGAGCGCTGAGCGACGTGAGTACCCGATGGAACGGGGCGTACCCATCGCCGCCGAGTGAACCCTATTCCCTCCCTTCGTTTTTGATGATGCGTGGCTACGACTGCACGGTGAGCACTTGCACGCCGGTGGAACCGAGCAATAAGCGCAATACGAACGGTTTCAGCATTCCGGTGATGGGCAAAGGCGTCGATAGCCGCGTGATCGGCGCATCGGTGCTTACGGTGCGCTATCTCAATGCTTCAGGTGGCTGGGCGATCATGCCGGAGGGGAGTGCGAGAGGCAGCACGCTTTTCAGCCATGCAGATGATTCGGTAACTGTTCGATTGAATCCGCTGCCCGGTGAGCCGAAAGCCAGTGATGTGAAGGATGACACACCGCTGATGATGCTCGCGGATTGCTCCGGTGCGCAGATCTTTGCTGTCACAGGCATGGGGAACAGCACACTAACATCTACCGGTGCAAACTTTGCACAACCGCATGTGTTCCAGAACATGGCAGCGCCGAAGCTATTCAGCGTCAGCCGTGACATGCGAACGGTTACTTACTATCTGCGCGTGGTGAACAACGGCGACGGCATGGGGCATACCACCGGCGCCTTGATGCGACGGGTCAACGGAGGCTTATCGTCGCAAGGCGGTGTAGGCGAGGAAATTGCCCGCGGCGTAGAGCGTCTGGATTTCAAATACGGCGTGCAGCAAGCGGATGGCACGCTGCGCTATTACACAGCCGAGCAGGTGGACAGCAGCACGCGTGCCGATTGTCCTGCGGTGCCAGTGCCGATTCCGGGCAGCAGCGACCGTGGCTGCCTGTGGGGATCGGTCGGTGTGATTGAGGTCGATTTGCTGATGTCCGGGCAGAATCCGTTGTACTCACTGATGCCGGATGAGTTGGCCTACAGCTATGCGGCGGACGGGATATTCACGCCCGCAGCACCGACAGCCGATGATCGAAAGGTCACGCCACTGCAGCAGGGTTTTCCATTGCCGGTGTTGCGGCGTGAATTCACGGCCGTGGTTGCCGTGCGCAATGCCAATCCGTAGTGAGGTGCAGGGATGCGAATGCAGTTGAAAACTTCCGTCGCCTTGATGAATGCCGGGGCCCAGTGTCTTGGTCGGGAGACAAAGGCGCTGGGTCCCGGCGTTCACCGGGACGACGAGCGGGGGAGTTCTTTTCACCTTGATGGGAAGAGGCATATTCGCAACACGCAGCACGGTTTCGCGCTGCTCATGGCCCTGATCTTCCTCGTGCTGCTAAGCATGCTGGCCATCGCCGCCTCGCAGCATTCACTGTTGCAAGAACGCATGGCTGGCAGTTTTCGCAATGCTCAACAAGCGCGCATGAGTGCGGAAACGGCGCTGCGCGGCGCGGAGTACAAACTGTGGTCATTGGCAGGCCAAACGGGTGTACGTCTGCATTGCCAGCAAGATGCGGTCACGCAGGATGATGGCTGCGTGATCTATCGCCCTGATAGTGCACCTTATTCAGCAAACGGGGTCGTCACTCGATTCCAATCCGTAGCAAGTTGGATTGATGGTATCGGTATCCCCTACATGGGACCGCGAGATACTGGCTACACGCCTGCGTTGGCGAAGAACCCTGTCTACATCATCGAAGACCTCGGCAGCGAACGGCCGCCGGGTGTGGGTGGACTGCACGAATCCGGCAATACCGGCCCGAACAACGGCGGCCAGATCGATGTGCATGTCTATCGCATCACCGCGCGCGCCACCGGCGGCAATGTCAACGTGATGGCCGTGGTGCAGAGTACGTTCAATGCGCCGTTGCATCCTTGAGCTTATCGGCAAACGGTTGGTGTGGGTGAGCATCCTGCTGATTCCCATGTTGCGGGCGGCAGAAGTCGGTACCGTGGAATTGAGCCCTCTGCCGCTGGACCGCTCGCGAGCAGTGCCGTCATTGGCAACGCTTGCCGTGAGCAACAGCGTGTTGACGGCTGGCACGCTCACCTTTCTTGGTGGTTACGATCCCATCGACTGGTCCGGCGTACTGAGAGCGGTCACTTTGAATGCGGATGGCGCGTCGGCTAACACGGTATGGGATGTCGGATCGCTGCTCAGCCAGCCTTGGGTTACATCATCTGGCGGCCGCACCATACTCACCGCAAAACGACAGGAAAGCGGCACGCTTGTTGGCATGGTGTTCGAATCCGCGGCGCCTTTTGACGAAGACGAAAAGAGTGGCTTGATGACACCGGCTGCGGAAAACTCCGTCGATACGCTGGAAGCGCGCGTCGATTATCTGCGCGGCGTTCGTTCGCTGGAACTGGATGGTAGCCTGCGTCGACGTGGCAGCGTGTTGGGTGCGATCGTGCATTCGCAAGCGCTGTACGTGGCTTATCCCACCGGCAACTATCTCGACACGTGGCCAAAGGCTAGCACCGCGCCGGAAATGTCAGCGGGCGCACAAAGCTATGCGCAGTTTGTAGAGCGACACGCCGATCGTCCACCGATGCTCTACGTTGCTGCCAACGACGGTATGTTGCATGCGTTCCACGCACCCGTTCCAACATGCAAGGAACAGGATCAACAAGGCCTTTGCAAAGCTTACGAAAACACGCCCGATGCAGGCAGAGAACGTTGGGCCTACGTACCGCGCGCGGCATACGCCAATCTCGGCAACCTCACGCAGGCACGGCATTTTCAGTTCCACCCGACCGTGGATGCCACGCCCGTGACGCGCGATGTGTTCTTCAGCGAGCACGGCCGGCACGAATGGCACACCCTGCTGGTTGGCGGATTGGGACTCGGCGGTCGCGGCGTGTATGCCTTGGACATTACCGATCCGACGGCAGTCAGCGAAAGATTTCCCGAGCGCACCGTGCTATGGGAATTCGATGCGGGCATGCCTGGCGGCGACGCGGAAACCGGCGCCACCTATAACCCGGCAGACCTCGGCTATACCTACGGGCAACCAGCCATCGCGCGCTTGGCAAATGGCCGCTGGGCCGTGCTGGTGCCAAGTGGCTACTTCGCCGATTGCAGCAAGCCGGACAAGCCCGCCCGTTGTGAAGAAGTCACTGGTACGCCGCCCAGCTACGGCGCGTTGTTTGTACTGGATGCGCAAACCGGTGCCGTGATCGCTGAGCTCAAGACGCCATCCATCAATGGCGTAAGCAGTTACGGGTTGAGCACGCCGGTGCCCGGCGATTACGACAACGACCAAATCGATGATGTCGCCTTTGCGGGCGATCTAGCCGGCAATCTGTGGCGTTTCGATCTCACTGCGCCGAATCCATCAGCGTGGAAAGTGAGCCTGGCATACCGGCCGGCACAACAAGTGACACAGCCGATCACGGTCATGCCGCGCCTCTTCCCCGATCCCGTCACCCACCGATTCATGGTCGTCTTCGGTACCGGCAAATACCTTGGCGATGGCGACAAAGGCGATACCACCTTGCAGGCGGTCTATGGGATACGCGATCGGGTTGATAGCCAAGGCAACGCGACGACCGTGCAGCACGACAGTCTTCAGCAACAAGTACTGAGCGAGCAAACAGTCACCGATGCTGCATCTGGTAGCAATGCAAGTTTGCGCACACTCACGTCGAACCCGGTTTCAGCGCAGGCTGGTGGTTGGCGTATCGATTTGCATCTCGCGGCGGGCGAGCGCGTCGTGGTCACGCCCACGGCCTTGTTCAACACCAACACCGTGCTGATAAGCACCTTGATTCCCGACGGCGATACGCCTTCCGGCGCCATCATGGCCATTGACGCTGCTACGGGTGGTGCGCGGTCGATCATCGGTTTTGGCGGCGCTTCGTATGCCGGCGCATTAGTGGAAAACCCACCGACGGCAGGCAGCCTGCCGGTGGTGATGCCGGCGGGCGGCGGCAAGCTGATCCTGCCCGGTATCAAGCTGAAAGGAGGCAGCAGTGCGCTTGATATGCCGCTTAGCTTGGACGGTCCGTTGTGGCGTCGCCGTTCATGGACTTTGTTGACGCCGGATTCGTAAGGAGCTGCGATGGAGCGCATGCGTGGTTTCAGTTTGATTGAACTGCTAATCGTGATGGGAATAGCCGCGATTCTGGCGGCGTTGGCGTCGCAATCCTATTCCCGCTACGTGTTGCGCTCGCATCGTACGGATGCGCACCACACGTTGATGGCGATTGCCCAGGCGCAGGAGCGCTGGTATGCCACCTACAACCGGTACACCGATGATTTGAGCAAGCTTGGTTATGCTGATGCGGCGCTGTCGCCGAATGGTTATTACGAAATGGCGATGAGCGTGATGGATGATGACGGGCAGGGCTTCATCGCCACGGCTACACCGGTCGGGCCGCAGCGCAATGATGTGTGCGGGAGCCTGTCCATCGACCATGCGGGACGCAAGTTGCCGGGCAGGGATAGCGGCGCCAACACAAATGGCAACTGCTGGTAGCGAGTCCCCGTAGTGGGTTGGCGCAACGTAACCCAACATTTTCGGAGCGATTCGTTGGGTTACGCTGCGCTAACCCCAATGGCACTAACTTAAGCATCGTCGCCCCGGCGAAAGCCGGGGCCTAGGGACTTTGATGATCCCCAAAAGTCGCCGGATGATTCGCTGCGCTCACTCCTTCGGGGTCGTCCCTTCGGACGTTCTCGGCGCTGCGCGCTCCGTCCGGCTTTCGCCGGGACGACGGTTCAAGGTATTTCTCAGTATTCGGGCTACGTGAGGCTTGAGTTAGTGCCATTGGCGCTAACCCAACTTACAGCCACCCGTGAGCCATGGATGTGCGCATGGATCAGCCTTTCGGCCAATCCTGAGTACCGCCGCGTTCGCTGCGCCAGCGCATGCTCGATCGCCGCTTGCGTGCCCACCAGGGTCAACCATCGCCGTGCACGCGTTATTCCGGTGTACAACAATTCCCGCGTCAGCACTGCGGGCGCATCGTCCGGCAATACCAGCGCGGTATGCTCAAACTCCGACCCCTGCGACTTATGCACCGTCATCGCATAAACCGTTTCTACATCTCCCAAACGTGACGGCAAGACGCAGCGCACCTGCGCGCCGTCATCTGGTGTGACGGACGATGAGGTCTCGCGCGCCATCGGAAACGCCACATACAAGCGCAGCTCGCCATCGGCGCCTCGCATGCGCAACGTGATGCCGACGTCGCCATTCATCAGCCCCAAGCTGTAATCGTTGCGCGTCATCATCACCGGCCGGCCTTCGTACCAGCCGCGGTTGGATGCAATCAGGCCAGCGGCCAACAACATGCTGGCAATATCCCGGTTCAATGATTCGACGCCCGCTGGGCCGCGGCGCACGGCGCACAACACCTGAAAGCGGTTGAAAGCTTCCAGCACGTCGTGCGCCCACTGCCTATACGCTGTATCGTCGGCGTCCAGAGCTGGGCGCCGCTGTTGCAATCGTTCGAGATAGAACCGGAAGCCTCGCGGCCCGCTCTCTGTTGACGGAGCGGCCTTCCCGTCGGTCGCCCATGCTGTGTTGCTGCTGGACGCCATCCACGCGATATCGGTCGATGGCGAGTTGAGTAAGGTTTCAACCGTTGCCGCATCGCCTACGTTCACCGCAGCAGCGAGTTGCCCAATACCGCTGGCGACATCAAAGCGATGGCTGCTGCGCAACATGGCGATGTGCTGATCGAGCGCCTGCGCATCGTCGCGAACAAATGCCGTGACGTCGTCGCCGCTCGCTGCCAGCAACCATTGTGCGGTGGCGGCGGTATAACAGCCTTGTTCGGCGCGCCGCCCCAATTCGCCCAGCACCGCGCCGGCTTCCACCGAAGCAAGCTGGTCCTTGTCGCCGATCAGGATCAGGCGTGCCTGCGTAGGCAATGCATCCAGCACGGCTGCCATCATCTCCAGGTCGATCATGGAGGCTTCATCGATCACCAGCACATCCACGTGCAGCGGATGATGGCTGTCGTGCGCATAGCGGCGGCTATCCGGGCGTGCGCCCAGCAGGCGATGCAGGGTTTCCACTTCGCGCGGAATCGCGGCGCGCACGTGATCCGCCACGTCGAGCAAGGCGATCTGGCGTGCAATCGATGCATTCAAGCGCGCGGCGGCTTTGCCGGTCGGTGCGGCCAGCCGGATGCGCAACGGCACGTTGTGGCCGCGCAACTGCAGCGTTTGCAGCAGGCCGAGCAATCGCACCACGGTAGTGGTTTTGCCGGTGCCGGGGCCACCAGTGATCACGCTGAAGGCACCGCGTGCTGCCAAGGCGCACGCGGCGCGCGGCCATGCCATGGCGCCGTCTGCGGCGGTGGGAAACAAGCGCTGCAACTCCTCGCGCAGCGTTTCCGCGGGCAACATGTTGTCACCAAGCCGCGCAGCAATACCGGCAGCGACACGGCATTCGTAGTTCCAGTAGCGCCGCAAATACAGTCGGTGACCATCCAGCACTAGCGGCGCTTCGACAGGCAAACCATCGGCACCTGCCAGCAATGGCGATGCCGGCGCGGACGTGCTGGAGAGCAGCTCAAGCCACGATGCCGGCCATTCCTGTTCCAACGCCAAAGCATCCAGCGCCTGCAAATCCAGGCATGGATGGCCATCGCCCAATTGCCGGCTTGCCAGTGCTGCCATCAGCAGCAGCGTGTTGTCGGCGTGCGGGTCGCATTCGCCGATAAAGCGTGCAAAGGCCAGATCCAACGGACGCAAAACGCGCCGCGCCACGGCTTCGGCCAGCATCGCGAGCAGGGCATCACGCGACATGCGCGGTCGTCTCCTGCGCAAACAGGCGATCCATCGCATCGATCAATGCAAACGGCAACCGCTCGGTATGCATGCCATGGCCGGCCTGATCCACGCCGCGAAGATACAGATACAGCACCCCGCCGACGTGCTGCTCGTACCGATAACCAGGCAACCGCGCACGCAGCAGGCGATGCAGGGCCAGCGTGTAGATGGCGTACTGCAGGTCGTAGCGTGATTGCAGGGTCGCGTCGCGCATGGCAGCGGTGTCGTAGGCCGCGGTGCTATCGCCCAGCCAATTGGATTTGTAATCGATCACGTAATAGCGGCCCTGCTGTTCGACGATCAAGTCGATAAAGCCTTTGAGCATGCCGTTGACGCGATTAGGCGGCAACGTGGGGCGCGGCATGCCGCCGAGCGTGTGGCGGGTGACCAGTTGATCCAACTGCTGCGTATCCACGCGATGGGCTTCGAACCAGAATTCCAGCTCGGCTTGATAGCGTTTGCGGTCCGCGAGCTGCGCCAGCGTCAGCGTATGGCCATCCGGGAATGCCAGCGATGTATGCAGCAACGCAGGCAACCATTGGCTCAACGGCGCGATCCACGCCTGCCAGCCACGTCGCTGGCAGCGGCGTGCGATCTGCTGTTCCAACTCGGCGGTGTGGCTGGCGACGGTGGCGAAGCCGGTCTCGGCAATCCATTCCAATAGATCATGCAGGAACGTGCCGGCGTCCGCGCCGCGCGGAAAGGCGTGCATGCCGTAGTCGACGGCTGGCGCGGTCCATTCCACCGTTTCGCGCACGGCTTCCGCCAGCACGTCCTGCGTGGCGGTGTCCGGTGCGGCCTGCCGCATGGCTTCGCCGTCGCCATGCGTCAGCGCGCTGTAGCTGGATATCCACCATGGTTCGGGCGGTGGCAAGGTATAGACACGCGCTTGTCGTTCGCTGCGCGGGCGAAGCAGCGGCCGATAGACGCGCAGGCCTGGGGCATCCTCTGCAACGTGCACCTCGATATCGTGCAAACCATCGCGCAGCGCTTCCAGGCGTGCGAGCAGATCGAGCGGCTCGATCGCTTGCTCGCCACCGGAAAGCACATAGCCGAAGGCGGATCGATGCAACAAAGGCTTGTTGCGATCGGCCACGCAGGCCACGCCCAGCCAGCACGCATGTTCGGCACGCGTCAATGCCACATAGAACAGGCGCAGGTCTTCCTGCAGACGCTCGCGCTCCATGCGCTGCTGGGCAAGCGCATCGGGCTGCAAATCGATCCAGGTCTTGCCGGCATCGTCGTGCCAGGGTTGTACGCTGCCGCGTGGCGCATCCTGGAAGCGGCTGACGAAGGGCAGCATCACGATCGGATACTGCAAGCCTTTGGACTTGTGAATGGTGATGACTTTCACCAGATCGGCTTCGCTCTCCAGGCGCACCACGTGTTCTTCGCCGGTTTCCGCGTCGCCTTCGCAGGCGCGCGTGATCTGCGAGGCGAGATGGCGGATCAGCGCGTATTCGCCATCGAGATTGGCCGCCGCGTGTTGCAGCAGTTCGGCCAAGTGCTGCAGGTTGGTCAATGCGCGTTCGCCGTTGCCTTGAGCGAGCAGGCGTGCAGGCAGGTCGAAGGTGTGCAGCAGGTTATGCAGCATGGCCAACACACCGTGTCGTTGCCAAAGGCTTTGCAGTTCGCGGAAGCGCTCGCCGCACCATTCCCAGTGGGCTTCATCATGATTGAGGCGATCGAGTTCTTCCAGGCTGCGCTGCATCGTGGTGCTGGCGAGCGCAGCGCGCATGGCACGATCCGAAGCCGGCATGGCGCAGGCTCGCAGCCACAACAACACGTCCGGTGCCTGCTCAGTGGCATACACCGAATCGTTTTCCGATAGATAAACACTATGCACACCGCGTTGGCGTAGGGCGGTGCGAATGCACACAGCTTCGCGTCTGCTGCGCACCAACACGGCGATATCGCGTGGACGCAACGCGGTATGCGCACCGTGTTCGTCTACGAAGCCGCAACGCCCGGTTTGTGCAGCCTCCAGCAAGTCCACGATATGCGCCGCCGCGTAGGCAGCAGCCGTTTCCACGTACACGCCAACACCAAGCGGCTTATCGCCGGGAAAAACGTCCATGCGGATCGCGGCAATTGGCTGGCTATCGTAACGAAGGCTGCGCTTGCTGCCGGCAGCACCTATGGGGTGGAACGGCAGTCCATGTGCGCCACGACCAAATGCAAACGCACCTTGTTGCCATTGATCGGCGTACTGAAAGACACGATTGACCGCTGCCACCAATGGCGAGGTGGAACGGTAATTGGTGGCTAACGTCCAGGTGGGCGATTGTGCCAGCTTGCGCGCGGCGAGATAGGTTTGGATGTCCGCGCCGCGAAACGCGTAGATGGCCTGCTTGGGGTCGCCAATCAGCAGCAGGCCGGTATCGGGCCGATCCGCATAGATGCGCTGGAAGATCTGCCATTGCAGCGGATCGGTATCCTGGAATTCATCGATCAAGGCCACCGGATATTGCGTGGCGATGGTATCGGCGAATTGGCTGCCATGCGGGCCGTGCAACGCGGCATCAAGCTGGCGCAGCATGTCGTCGAAACCGGGTTTGGCCTGGCGTTCGCGAATCTGATCGATGCGCGTGGTGATCCATGGCAGCGCGTGTGAAAGCAGCAAAGGCTCCAGCGGCGGTTCGGCATTGAGGGTGTCGACCAGGTTCTGGATGGCGGTAAACACCGGATGCACAGGTGGTGGATTGCCTTTGCTGACCGAACCATCGAGCTTGGCCTGGGTATGGCGCTCCAGCGTCGCCGGATCGATCTCGGCACCATGCGCCCATTCGTGCAAGGCAGGCAGTTCACGTTCCACGGTCTTGGGCTGGAAGATATTGTTCTTCAGTGCTTTGGTCTGCACCGCCGTGCGAAGCAAGCTTTCGATCGCTTCCGCATCGCTTTGCCACAGGTCGCGAGCAGCCTGTTCCGCCTGCCGGCGCGGGGCCTGATGCTGGCGCAGCGCTTCTGGCAGATCGCCAACCTCTGGCAATGGACGGCCTTGCATGCGTATGCGCTGCAGCGGCAGTTTCAGCAACGGACGCAGGGCGCGTTGCAAGGCTTGCGGGCTGCGCCATTGCTTGGCGATGCAGGCGGCTTCGGCTTCATCGAGCGGCGCATAGAAGCGGCGCCAATAATCGCGCACGGCTTCGGCGAGGCGCGCGTTTTCATCCGCTATATCCTCGGCTGCCTCGCTGCCTTCGAACGCATGCTGCGCGAGCATGCGCTGACTCCAGCCGTGGATGGTGTAGATGGCAGCTTCGTCCATCCATTGAGCGGCCAGATCCAGCTGGCGCGCTGCGGCAGCGCGATCATCGGTATTTGAATATTCGTCGATCAACCGTTGCAGAAATTCGTCCGGCTGCTGTTGTCCCCGAAAGGCTGCTGCCGCGGTGGCGAGACGTTCGCGGATGCGTTCGCGCAATTCCGCGGTAGCGGCGCGAGTGAAGGTCACCACCAAAATCTGCGCCGGCAGCTGCGCCGGCTGGCTGCCATGGCCCAGCACCAATCGCAGATACAGCGCGGCCAGCGTCCAGGTTTTGCCGGTGCCTGCGCTGGCTTCGATCAGGCGAATGCCTTGCAGGGGCAGGTGCAGCGGATCGAGCGGCGCCATCTCGTTCATGCGTCGCCCTCCGCGCTGGCGGCATCCAGCAGCGGACGATACAACGCCAGCCAATGTTCGAAGCCATCGGCATGCAGCGTTGAAAAACTGCGCCACGTGCGTGCCAGACTAGGTTCGCGGTTCACTTCGCCGGACGGCGCACCCGGCGCATCGCTGCCTTCGTAGCAAAGCCGCGCGGCGTCGGCGGGGATCTTTTCGTTGCGCTCTGCCAGCAGCCATGCATAAGCGGTGAGCCGTGCAATGGGCAGCGGTTTTTGCATGCCTTCTTGCCAGCTATCCAATAAAGCATTCAGTAGCACGGAGGCTTCGTGGCGGTCGAGCGCCTTCACTACCACGGTCGCGTCCGGTGCCAGGAAGCGGCTGGCCATGGCGACACCATTCGCATTGGCCAGCAACTGCAATACCCATGGTTGCAACAACTTGTCATAGCGAATGGTCTTGCCTTGGCAAAGCTGGCCGGCCATCGGCAACAAGCGTACGAGGTTGTCGTCATCGCCGGTGCGCAGATCATCAAGCCAGCCTTCGACAACGAGTTCACCGTGTTGATGACGTAATTCCTGCGCGGGCGCACGCGAGTGCCAATGCGCCAGCGAGGCTTGCCAGCGGCGCAGAATCCGATGCACGTCGTCGCCGATATCCTCTACCGCCAGTGCGCCGAAGCCACCCGTGGGTACCACACCTTGTTGCCGCAGGCGTGACGCGGCATGGAGCAACGCAGGCTCGGCATTCGCGTCGTCCGCGTTCAATGCGCACTGCAGCAGTGTTTGCGTGGCGGCGTGATTTTCCAGGCCATCCAACGCGAACGGTTCGTTATCGTCCATGCCGGTGTCGATATCCTCGAAACGCACCTTCAGCCGTTCGCTGTAGAAGCATGCCGCTGGCCGGGCGAGAAAGCGTTGCAGCGTGCGGATGTCCAACACGGATTCCGTCTGCCATGGTGACAGCAGCGTGGGTTCGCTATGCGTTTTGGCGCGACGCGCCTGTGCCCACTCTGCGGCATAGGTAAAAAGCGGCGAAGCGGTATCGAAGTAGCGTTCGCTGAAGGCCTGCAAGGGATATTCGGTGGTGATGGCATCCAGCAGCTGCTGGTCGTGCGCGGCATTGTTCTCCGGCAAGCGCCAGCCGGCAGCAAGATAATCGCGCAGTTGGCCTACCAGCACCGACGGCGGCAACTCGCTGTTGTCGCGCACACTGTGGCCCACCCAGCTGATGTGCAGCACATCGCGCGCGGACAGCAGGGCTTCCAGGAACAGATAGCGATCATCCTCGCGGCGCGAACGGTCGCCAGGCCGGTGCTGGCTGGCCATCGCCATCAGGTCGAAGTCGGGCGGTGAAATACGGCGCGGGTAATCGCCGTCGTTCATGCCCAGCAGGCAGACCACGCGGAAAGGAATGGCGCGCATCGGCAGCAAGGTGCCGAAGTTCACCGCGCCACCCATGAAGCGTTGCGAAAGATGGTGCTGATCGATCGCCTGCAACCAATCCTCGGCCACAATGGCAAGGGGAATGGTTTGCGTAAAGCTCGCTTCCTGGCAGGCATCCAGCCAATTGTCGAGCGCATCTTCCAGGCGGCCGATACGCATGGTGTCGTTTTCGTCACCGTGCGTGTCGAAGCAGTCGCGCAGCAGGCTGCGCAATCGTTCACTCCATTGCATCGGCGTAGCCGGCGAAGCGAACAGTTGCCAATAGCGTTCCAGCGTTTCCAGCAATTGGCTTAAGGGACCGATCAACTCGGCATCCAAGCCACCGATGTCCGCATAGGGCGCGATCTGGTTGAGCGAAGGGCCGTCACCCGTCGCATAGCCCAGTAGCATGCGGCGCAGGCCGAAGCGCCAGCTGTTCTGCTCGTCCGGGGGCAGGCCAAAGGCTTGCTTCTGTTTGCCATTGAGGCCCCAGCGGATGCCGGATTCGGTAATCCAGCGGCGCAGGGTCGGCAGTTCGTCTTCGCTGATGCCGAAACGGCGGCGCAGCGAAGGCACGTCGAGCAAGTCCAGCACGTCGCTGGCGGTAAAGCGCGATTCGGTCAGCGTGAGCAGCCGCTCCAATGCGGTGATCAATGGCGAGGTGTTGCGGCCTGACTGGTCGGCGACGTGATGGGGCAGGTAGCGCGGATCGTCGTTGGCGATGCGCCCGAACACGGCTTGCACGTGCGGGGCATATGTGCGGATGTCCGGCACCATTACCATCACGTCGCGCGGCGATAGCGGCGCGCCTTGGCGCGCGGCTTGCTCGAACAACGCAAGCAGTTGGTCGTGCACAATCTCCACCTCGCGCTGCGGGCTGTGCGCGACGTGGAAATGCAGCGAGTGGGTATCGGGCAGCGGTTTGCGCAACGCGGGACTGGCCGGGGCGGGTTCCAGTTCCAATACGGCTTGCTGTACTTGATGCAGCAAGGAATCGCTGCCGTACTCGCGGAACAGATCGATGCTGCGCTTGATGGAAGTGAACTGCGCGCGATAGCGCTCCGGTTGATCGAATGCGTCGAGTTGACGAATGAAGTCACGCCCTTGCTTGCCCCATGCTGCCAGCAAGGGATTTGCGTGCAGATGCAGGTCTTCGAAGCGCGGCTCCGGTGGCAGGCCGGGTTTGTTGGCGTGGCGGCGATGCTCGGCAAGCAGCAGCTCACGATCCTCGATGATGTCGGCCCAATAGTGCCGGCACGGATTGGTGACCAGCAGCAGCACTTGGCTGTAGCGCCCGAGCGCTGTCAGCGCTTCCAGCACCTGCGGCGGCAGCGAGGTGATGCCGAACACCACGATGCGCCGCGGTAGCGTCTCCGGCCGCACCGGGGAGGACTGCATTTGCTGTATGAAGCGCCGATGCACGCCCGCGCGATGACTGTCGCGCTGCTCGGCTGGAACGTCATCCAGCAGCAACCGCCACAGCCGGGGTTGCCAACGCTGCGCCGCCGGCAAGTCTTTCACCCGGTTGCGCACGCTGTCGCGCAATACGTCGTTGCGGTGTTCCCAATCTTCCAGCCAATCGGCGCGGAACACCTGGTATTGATCGAAAAGATCGGCTACTTGCATGGCCAGTCGGTACAGCCGCCGCCAATCGCCAGCGTCGCCAAGCAAGGCGCGCAAGGATGCGAAAGCCGGTTCAGCCACGCAGGACGGCAGCAAGCGCAGCAGGCGCCATACCAGGCGCGACTTGTCGAACGGCGAGGTGGCCGGCACGGCGGCTTCGCCCAGCACGGCGCGATACACCGTCCACAGGAACCGGCCCGGCAATTGCATGTCGATCGCGGCGCTGATACCTAAGCCGCCGGCCGCTACCGGACGCGCCAGCGCCAGTTTCAGCCATTGGGCGATGCCGTTGCTCTGCACCAGCATCAACTCGTTTTCCAGCGGTTGCAGCGGTGTGCGCTGCAGCCACGCTGCGAGCAGATCGCGCAGATCCTCCTGGCGATTGCCGTGGATCACCATCAGCCCGGGTTCGACGAAGGGAAGGTGAGGCTGTTGCTCGGATGCACTCACGATGGGTTGCGCTTCCTTGTTGTGACGTTACTTGAAGACGGCTTTACCTTGAGGTCGCGCGGCTTGCGGTCACCCGGCGTGGCGATGGGGCGTGTGCCGAGGGATTTTAGCGTCAATTACCTTCCTGATTAGCATCATGCCTCGGCCTTCCTATCTCGTCGTCCCGGCGAAGGCCGGAGCCCAGCGTCTCCCGCTTTAAAGTCGCCAGGCCCCGGCTTTCGCCGGGGCGACGAGTCTCTTGCAAGATTCGCAGTACGTTCCAGCTGAGACACGACGCCAACCAGGACTACCTTTGTCCGCTTCTGTTCGGCTGGACTGAAGCGAATCGTTGGCACGATGCGATTGGGTAAGGCTGAACATCCGATCTTGCTTCGATCCCCGTGATATGCCTCGCAAAAAAACAAAGGCGATCCGCGCATTGTCCTGCGTGACAACGATTCGCCACGCGGAAGGCACACCGCTTCACCACGGTTTCACATCTGCAATCGAATGATCGCTCCGCGTTTGGACGTCCAGCCGACGCCTTTTGGGGAGCCGGTCATACATAAGCGGGGTGATCGATGGGGCAGGGACTTTGGGAGAGACCTTGGGTTCGCCATGTGGCCGTGGCTTTGGGCTATGGCGTTGCGTACCTGGTGTTCCGCGCCTTGTCGCCCCCTCAATGGCAGATTACGGCTGGACTACGGTTCGCCGTGCTACTGCTTGTTCCTTATCGTTATTGGCCCGCCTTGATCGTTGGCGAGGCGGGTTGGTACGCCAGTTTGGGTTATATCTGCGCGCCGACGTGGGGTGTGGAGTGGGGATTTGCCAACGCCATACCGCCCATCATCTATATAGCGCCGGTCGTTTATTGGCTACGCAAGCACTGGCCGCCAGCCCGCACCCATGCAACGCATATCAATATGGGAAGGCTGCTCAGCTGTGCTTTGTTGATCGCGGTGATCGTAATGCTGCGCGACTTTGGCGTGCTTTCGACCGCCAAAAACATGCCGTCAGACTACGATTTCAGTTTTTTCAAATGGGGCCCGCGCTACTTCATGGGGGGCTTCCTGGGCATTCTTACCGTGGTGCCGCTTGCGTTGCTTGGCTATCAGAAGCTGATCGTCAAAAGCTGGGCGGAACTGCAAGGCAAAATCGAAAACAGCCGTCTGCTGTTCGAGAGTGTTTGCCTGGGGCTTCCCGTTCTTGCCTTGCTGTTGTGGATTGGATATGGCGCAGCACCTAACGCGCCAACACGGCAAATGGCTCAAGTTGCCATGTTTCTTCCGGTGGTCTGGTTGGCTTTCCGACATGGATGGGAGGGGGCGGCAGTGGGAGGGACGGCAGCAAGCTGTACGGTGATGTTGCTGATGTCCAATGCAGTGTGGGATTTGACTACCCTGCAAGCAGAATCCATTTTGTCGTTTGCCATTTCGACCATGTTGATCATGGGCGCGCGTATCGGATCGCTCGATCAGCATGTTGAGCGCGATCGCATGGATGTTCTCGCAGCGCTGGCGTTGGCCCAGCGCAGCATCTATTTGAACGAAATGCAGTTGCGCATGACATCGACGGCGTTGGAGCAGGTCAAGGAAGATGTCCAAGCTGGATTTACGATGATGATGGGACGTCTTCGCCATCTGCAGCCCGCGATTGATGATCGTGGATATCGCCGCCATGCCTTGGTTGCGCAGGATCAACTTCATCGTTTGGCTGATGGCCTTTATCCCGCTGCGCTACGTGAAAGAGGCCTTCCCGCTGCTCTGCAGGAAGGTGGACTGCCAATCATGTTGAAGGAAGCAGGACTGACCTATACCTGCGATTTGCGCGGGTCGGTAAGCAGGCTTTCCAATGCGTTGCGCATGACCATCTATCGCATCATTTTGGAAGCCGTGGCTGACGCTTGCACGAAGAAGAATGTGAGCGATATCCGGCTCCAGATACGCGTTGCAGAAAGACAACAACGCGTTGGCGTATTGATCGTTGCCCGTTTTCGCGCGCATCCCGCGCAGCTTGCCTTTGTTGATTGGGAAGAACTGCTTCCGCGTCTGGTGCGTGGGACCAGCGGCCTTGGCCTGCGAGCGGTACGAGACAGGGCGGCCGTCTTCGAGGGGCGTACGCGTACACGATCCATAGCCCGCGGACATCAGATCAGTATGCTGCTACTTGATTCCATCGTACCCGGCGTTGCGATCAGCCCCCGCCGGGCGATGGATAGCGTGCGGACGTCGTCAGTGGCCGGCGAGTGAACTGCAAGAAGACGGATCTTGGCATATGGCCGCAGCGCTCAACGTTGTCACGCCATCACTCTGCGGCGCAGCAGTAACAACCGTTGAACTATCCCGATAAACCGTCGTCGGCGTCGCTGCATTTATCGAAGACGTATTGGCCACGCGCTGCTGCGGTGTCGATACATATTGCGAATCTTCCCCGATCGGCAGGGTGATGAACTGCCCACCCGCCGTCCCCACTGCGCCAATGACATTGCCATTAATGTCATTCACCTGGATATATTTGATCCCCTTCAACACGAACACATAAACGTGCCAGTGCGGGCTCAAACTGACATCCACGGCATTGGGCCATGCCTGGCCCAAACCTGTTGCAGGCGCCTCCGCTGCAATGCTTAATCCAGAAAAGCTCAGGCCCATGAAAATGCCCAGTGCGGCACGAGTAATCTTATGCATGATGTTTCCCCTTGCATGGTAAAAGGTTGGGTAGAAGTGGAACGCAATCTAGCTCCCCGCTTGCGCTGGAAAAGTGATGAGCGAGGGCGTGGAATGCGCCAATCAGCAGGCCATAGAGGGATGTGATGAACTTGTGAAAGCGGCTGTAGGGCACGGCTGCTATAGTTGCCGCGATTTCATTCCCATCACTTGGTGTGCCCAGCATTTTCGTTTGAAACGGCCATGTGGGCTGGGATGAAATCCCAGCATCGTCAGCCGCAAAAATGCCGGGATTTCATCCCAGCCTACGGGGACGGGGCGGGGCGGAAAGGGGGCTTCATGAGTACAGACTCTGCAGCTGTTTCGTCGCCAGTTGCAAATCGCATCCAGCACGTGTTCGTGCTGATGCTGGAAAACCGGTCCTTCGATCATTTGTTTGCACTGTCGGATATACCGGGTATTGCCGCCGCCACGTCGAGCAGTACAAATACCTACGGCGGTACGGTTTATTCCTTCGGTGATGGCGCACCCACCCAAATGCCTGCTGACCCTGGGCATGAATTTACGGACGTGCTTGAGCAACTGTGCGGCGCCGGCGTCCAGCACCAACCTGGACAAGCTTATCCACCCATCGACAACTCCGGCTTTGTTGCCAATTTCGCCACCACCAAGGACGAAGGCACGCCCGCACAAGCGAACGAAGCCGGTGAGATCATGCGCGGCGCCGACATTCGCTCACAGTCGCCGGCGCTTTACCAATTGGCCACCGAGTTTGTGTTGTGCGACGGCTGGCACTCGTCGCTGCCGGGCCCGACCTGGCCAAACCGGTATTTTGTTCATGGCGCTTCATCAGCGGGATTGGATCATTCGCCAACCTCGGCGGAGATGAGCGAGTGGGAATGTGTCGATGGTTTTCCCTATCCGAAGGGTTCGATCTTCGATGCCTTGGGCAAGGGTAATTACCGCCTCTACCAGGACGACTTGGGCTCGGCGTTGGGGCGTGTGCCGCAGGTGGCGTCCATCAAGGGCATCAGTTTCTTCGATATCGACGACCTGTCGCACTTCGAGAGCGATCTTGCGAATGGCTATACCGCCCGCTACACCTTTATCGAGCCGAGCTACGGCGACATCGTGCACGATACCTACGAAGGCGGCAGTTCGCAGCATCCGATGGATGGACTGAGCGGCGGTGATCAATTGGTGGCGCGCGTCTACAACGCCATTCGCAAATCGCCATTGTGGGAAAACAGCCTGCTGGTGATTCTCTACGACGAGCATGGCGGCTTTTACGATTCGGCCAAACCCGGCAAAGCGGTGCCGCCGAACGACGGTGCCGATTCATCCTTGAATACCAATGGCTTCCTGTTCGACGTCTATGGCGTTCGCGTGCCGGCGATCGTGGTATCGCCGTGGGTCGCGCGCGGTTATGTCGAGCACACTATCTACGACCATAGCTCCGTGCTGGCCACGATCGAGCGCCTGTTCAATCTGCCGGCGCTCACCGATCGCGACCGGCATGCCAAGGATCTGCTTTCCTTGCTCACAGCCACCTGCCGCGCGGATTGCCCGCAAGGGATCGGATCATGAACCGGGTACCCACCCCAGACCCGCGCGATAACGAGCCCTTGCGCGACGGCAGCCCGCTGATGGGTTACCTGCATATCTTGAGAAAGGCGCATATGGAGTTGGTCGGGCGAGACGAGGCGCATCGGCGTTTCCATCTCATGTCCACGCGGGGGCATGCCAGGACGTACATCGAGGAACTGATGCCACTGCTGCTGAAAGAGCGCGGCAGGCATCGCCTGAAACGTCACGCCGCTCACCGGCATTGACATGGAATGTGACAGGGAAAAGGCGTTTTCAGGTTGCCAACTGCACCGTATATCGGCTGTCAGTCCGCGTGCTGCAGCGGGCCGAGCAGCGAGTCGAAGCCGAAGCAACCGAAACAGAGCGGGAACTCTATAGAACCATCTACGGCCACAAGAGCCGCGTGATGCGTCTGCGCACTGCCTTGGCCGCATCCGGCCCCATTGCGCGCCAAACGGTGGCCAGGAAAAGGGTGGGCATTTGGTCGCGCATCGATTCGTGCTTGACCAAGGCTCTCCAAATCTGTTTCCCCAGGAAGGCAACTTCAATATGTCTGCCTTCAAAACGCTCGAAAACGACTACGCCCGCTATACTGCTAAAGGTTATCAAGTGGATTTTGCACACACACTTGGTGACTTCGATCCTGTAACGGGCAGGCCGGGATCACTTAGCGTTCAATACGAAGTTACCGATGCAAATGGAAACGTGGTAGATACTTTCGCGGACAAATTCTTAAATCAGTCCGGCCAGAGTTATGTAAGGAGAGCTTACTAAACATGAATAATGAAGCTTCTGCAGTTGTCGTCGACCTTGCAAAAGAGTTTGTAAGTCTAGTCGGGTCGCTTGATTCGACTTGGACCAAGGCTTACTACAGATTCAGAGCAGAGGAACTTCGTTACGGTTCGAACGCATCGCTGGTGAGTGGGTCGGGAGTGATGCTTTTAGGTGCGATAAGACATGGGCCCTTTTATGAATCGATGAATGAAAAAGGTGCCAAACTTTTGCATCATTTAAGTAAAAAGAGAGGCGTTTTCCTTTTAATCGTTGATAACAAGCTTGATTACGACATCAAATTTGAGTGGGATGATCTGCGCCGCTGGGAAATCTCAAAAATGGACGGGCGTAGCGGGATCCCTGAAGGCATCTGAATGATGTGCTTTCCTCTTCAAGATGCGAAGCGTTGCTCTGCGGAAGGGATATTGAGCCCAAGTAGGCTGGGATGAAATCCCTGCGTCAACCACCAAACCAAGCTGGGATTCCATCCCAGCCTACGCACGCAATGGATCGCCTAAGCCTCGATCAGCAGCGAGCGCAGCATGCGCTGGCCGTTGTCCCAATGGCCAAGCCCACTGGCTGCGTTGATGTGGCCGGCGCGGCCGATATTGATAAGCCGGCTCCCCCACGCATGCGCGCATTGCGTGGCGAAGGCAATGTCGCTGTAAGGATCGTTGCTGCTGGCCACGACGATGCTTGGGCAAGGAAGCGGATCCAGCGGTACAGGAGTGAAGCCTTTGGCCTCGGTCGGAAAGCTCACCCCGCTCGGATCAGGAACCGCTACAAGAAGAGCGCCTGCAATGCGGATGGAAGTCTGCGCCAACCAATTGGCCACCACCAGGCATCCGAGACTGTGCGCAGCAATCAGCGCGCCTGGCTCGGCACGTTGCGCTGTACGTTCCAACGCGCTTACCCAATCGGCGCAGACGGGACGTTCCCAGTCGTTCTGATGCACGCGAGCATAGGAATCGTGCTCGGATTCCCAATAGCTCTGCCAATGCGTGGGGCCGGAATTGCCTATGCCAGGTACAAGCAGTACGCGGGATGGTGTGGTGCCATGCGTCTGTCGAGGTTCGTGCATGCTGCCATCCCTATGAACGCTGAAGTGTCCGGTGCCGATCGCGCAGCGAACGCTACCGTATCTCCCAAAACAAAACAGCGCTTCACGCCGCAAGGCATAAAGCGCTGTTCTGTCTGAAGGGAATTGGTGGAGCGGAGGAGGATCGAACTCCCGACCTTCGCATTGCGAACCTAACAATCCCTAGCGTTTTGTCAAGCTCTTCGGCACCCTAAGAACCAGTTCTGGGACCAATGAGGGGCTCCATGGCGACCAAGGCAGGGCATGGGCAGAGGAAGAAGCCAAAGCCAAAGCGACTTTCGCTTCCTGATGGTTCGACCATCAAATGGCCCCATTCTGAGGTGGAGGGCGTGTACTTCCGCAACGACGGGGTCGGGAACAACCCTCGGTGGGAAGTCAAAATTCGTTGGACGGAAGTGGTGGACGGCGAGTCTCAACGCTTCAGCCGAACCTACTCCCATCAGCAAGTGGACCTCAATGCCAAGTTAGGCACCAGGCACCATCTGGATACTGCCAGACATGCTGCTGAAAACGACGCCAGACATGCGCTGGCCAAACTCAAGGGGGCCGTTGGAAGCAAGAGGAGCGCCTTTGGAGGCCTCGCAGGGGAGCAGACCCTGGAGAGCTGGTTGCTTCGGTATGAAGACGAGCTCCAACGATCCCAATTGCCCGTGGGGCATTCTGCGCGCCCTTCCCATCCGATTCTCAATAAGGGGTGGGCTCAAGAAGCCAGCGTCATCCGAACCCTGGTTGGACCCGCCAAGTCGGGATACAACCGAAATGGGTTTCCAGAGGTCACCAAGCTTCGGATTGCCGAAATTGAACCCCACTTCGTGATCGATGTTCTTCGGCGAAAGATGCGGGGGCGAAAGAATGAACCTGCCGCCGATTCGACCATCACCAAGACCTTGGCCCAGATTTCGATGGTCTACAAGCGGGCTATCATCATCTGGGGTTACAAGGTCGACAATCCCTTTGCCCAGTTGAAGGGACTGTTGGTCTCCAAGGACATCGTGGTCTCAGATGGTCGAGAGGTCACCATTGGTGCGGATGATTTCCGATTTGTCATGCGTCATCTGAAAAAGGCTCATATCGTCACCAGGGCTGTCATTCGATTCGATTTGGACACAAGTTGTAGGCGTGGTGAAGCCGTCAAGCTTCGGTGGGAGGACATCAACTGGCGAGGGGATGTGCCTACCGCGACGTTTCAAAATACCAAGTCGAAGCGGGGTAGGAAGAAAGGCCGAACCATTCCATTGCTTCTGCCTGCTGTAGCGATGCTACGAGCGATGGCGATGGTTCAGAACTATGAGGCCCAATGCGGAACATTCATTCTCGACCAATCGCGAGAACTTCCTCCCCTGGAGCGACCCAAGACCAAGAGAGAGTGGGCAGCCCTCCGTGTGCCTCCGCTAGAAGGGCCTGTTTTTAGATTGAAAGGAAAGCAACTGAGGGCCGACACCGTCACCCAGGCCTGGATACGAGCAAGGGAAAGGGCCGCTCAAGAAAGGCCTCATCTGGCCGAAGTTAGAGTCCATGATCTTCGCCATACCGGAACGTCTCGAATGATTGACGAGGGCGGTTTGACCGATCTCACGGCTGCAAAGCTGGTGGGTCACACGAATACGTCGATGACGGGCAGGTATTACCATCACAATGCGGTCATGGTTGGTAAGAAGCTCAAAGAGAACTACAGGCGAGGAAAGTCGATTTCCACGACCACGGATGAAGAAGCATTGGCTGAGAGTTTGAAGGGTCTTACGCCAGAGCAATTTGCCCGTGTGATGGCAAAATTTGCTCAGAAATGACTGGGATCCTTGAGGAGTAGGGGCTAATAGTTTCTGTGGCTACGTAACCTTGCCGCCCACATAGAAACTTCCGTCAAGTTGTTGAGCCCTCGAAGGGACCAAGAAAGAACATTAAGGCAATTGTGTACTTCATCGGTCATAAAAATCTTTATAAATCAATGAGAAAGGATGCTCTTTCCCGACCGCCAAAATCCAATCAAAACTCTCTAAAATGGCGAGGTCACGGAACGGGGGGATGTGTATGGACGCCGCACAAGCAGAAATACTCAAAAACGATCTTCTAGCAAAAGGAAGCATCGGTGACTGGAAGATCGAAGACTTCTACGGTAATGGAAAGTCGGCCGTAGTAATGAAAGCCAGCCTGGGGGACCAGACTGCGGCGGTAAAGGTCTTTCATCCCGAGCTTATAGAGCGATATGGGAAGGATGTACAACTCGAGCGAATTCTCCGAGAAAAGAGTCTCATCGGAGCCGAGCATCCAAATTTAGTTCGAATTTATGATGGTGGAGAATGCCCAGTCACCGGCTATTTGTTTGTCGTCATGGAAGCACTCCCCTATGACAGTCTTCACCAGCAAGTCGCCAGTATTCCTCTAGCGACAGTACCCCAAATTATTGCCCAAGTTGCTTCAGCAGCCAGATTTTTGGAAGACAGAAATCTGGCGCACAGGGACATCAAGCCGGAAAACATCGCGATCACCCCTGATTTTTCAAGGGCGATATTGCTCGATCTGGGAGTTCTTCGTCCCATTGGTGCGTCGGAGCTCACAGATGTTGATCAACGACCTTTTATAGGGACGTTACGCTACAGTTCTCCCGAGTTTTTGATGCGAGAAGAGCAAGACACGCTCGAGGGGTGGCGGGCTATAAGCTTCTATCAACTGGGTGCGGTACTTCACGACATGCTCATGAGGGTCCCGCTCTTCCACAATTTCACAGAGCCATTCACCAAACTCGTGGAAGCGGTGAAGTCCGAGACGCCTCAGGTGCATTCCGAAGACACCAGAAGTGCCGCACTGGCATCTCGGTGTTTGGTCAAAAATCCGAATACTAGATTGGAGCTCGTGAATTGGGCTGACTTTACTGAGATGCCCACCGACACTGAAGGCAATCTGATCGCTGCCCGTGAACGCATTCGGATGAGGCAAAAACTTGCTCAGGCTATCTTGCCAGCCAGCCAATCCCACTCAAATGAAGAGCAGCGTTCTCAGCGCCACGCGCTGGATGATCTATGCAATAGGCTTGAAACTCGCCTAGCCGCATTGATGAATGAACTTGGCTGCTTCCCCCTTAGAACTACCAAGTCAGAGAAGGATTCTAGCGATGGTTTCCGAACAACGATTTGCTTCGAAAAGGATGCATCTCTTGATCTTTCCCTCCACTTAATCGTAAGTGTGGAAGTCAACTTTATAGATCCGAATGGAGGACTCCCAATCTTTCGAGCGAGTTCGACTGCTTGGCTTTCCGGTGAAGCTGAATTCAAGCCTGACGAACATCCAACCATTCCTTTTTTTTCAGGTGAGGCACAGGCACTACTCGATAGCCCGAATTTGGAGAGACAGTTCATTGATGCTCTCGAACAAGCCTATGCGTTTAACGACAGTGGCAAGAATCTTCAGTCAGGCGGATGGTTTGAACTGAATATCCGTCACGAGGGTGAGTCACATGTCTAATACATGGTGGAAGGACGCCAACGAGCTGGTAAAGGAACAGGCTGATCTTCTTGACATCCCGACAGACAGGAGCTTGCTCATTCAGGGGCCACCAGGAAGCGGAAAGACCAACCTGCTCCTTCTCAGAGCCAACCAGCTTTATCTTGGCGATAAGCCAAACCTCCATGTTGTGGTTTTTGGTGGGCTTCTGAAAAGGTTCATTCAAATCGGTGGTGCTCAGTACAAATTTCCTCCAGAGAAAATCGTTACCGATACGCGTCTTTTTTCAGGTGTTCTGCAAGCTGAGCACGCTGATATCAATACGAAAGGCATGTCAATCACGGATGCCCGTGATGCGCGCATCACCCGAATAGAGCAGCTCTTAAAAGCAGGGAAGATTGGCAAGCCGTTCGAGGCGCTGCTGCTTGACGAAGCGCAGGACTATTCGCCACGCGAAATTCGAGCACTTCGGCAGATGACAGGTGTTCTCATAGCCACCGCAGATCCAAGGCAGCGAATTTATGATGTCGACGATTGCAATGAGGCCCTCGCCGCATGTACAGACCAGGTGTACCCGCTCAAATACCATTTCCGAAACGGTACCGAAATATGTCGCGTTGCTGACGGAATCTTCAAGGGTGACCTGAGTCATATCTCACTTATCAAGCACTCTAACTATAATGAAAAAGACTATCCATCCAAGGTGACGTTGAAGAAGTCGCTATCACTCAGTGAGCAGGCAACTGCTATAGCAACTCAGGTCACGGACCAAAGGTTCGCCTATCCAAACGATCTGATTGGTGTGCTGTGTCCTCTGAATGAAGATCTGGACGCCATCCAAGCAGGTCTTCATGCTGCTGGCCTTGGTGATTTTATAACACGAGCCAACTCTGAATATTTCGACCCATCCAAACCAGTCTGGCTCTCAACCCTTGCAGCTGCTAAGGGGCTGGAATTTCGAGCCGTGCATATTGCAGGGTTGGACAACCTACATAAGACAAGGGGTGTACAAAAGAGGCTCATTTATACCGGCATAACCCGCGCTAAGACTGCGTTAACCCTCTATTGGGACCGCTCGATACCCGGTTATCTGGAATCTGCTATTAGAGTCGCAGAGCCCGCGAAGGCGGTAACGACAAACAATATTTTCGGGAAAGCCTGATGATGTGGCACACAACACTCTCAAGACGGGATTTCGTCGAGCTCTGCATCGACAACGCTGGTGCCCTCAAGGCCAATATCGGTAGGTCAGAGGTTGTTGAAGCTGAAGTAAACACAGGGGCTGTTCATGCTTACTGGGACACCGAGCCGTCTCCATTCAATCTTCTTCCATCTCTCATCGTTGTACCTGATGGCGAGGTAAATCAGCTACTCACCGCTCTCCTTGCCAGTCCACAGTCACCTAGCCCCCTGACTTCACTGTGTCGTGTTCTTACTTCGAGCGAAGTTAAGGAGAATTTCTTCCTTTCTAGAAACGCCGTGCCGCGTTTTTGTTTCGCAATAACTATCTGCATGGCTCTTGCAGAGGCCATGATGCTATCCGACGGGCGCATCGGACTCCGGCAGCTAGCGCCTGCAACCTGCAAAAGAACCCTGTCATATGCCTGGAGCAAAGCCTTGGCGGCTGGAGTGTCCGCAAGCGTACTCGCGGAGCTATTTCCGCGATGGTTGGACGTATATAGCTTTATCCATTCAGATGAAAGTGCGTTCGAAGTACGCCGCAATGCAAGTGTTGTCATTCGCATGCTTACAACATGCACGCAGATCGGCTTAGAAACGATTCCCGACTTCGAGCCAGGCCAACTTGCCTATGCCATCTTCAAGGGTGATGAGGCACTGCAAGAGAACGTTTGGCATTCCATGTCGAAGAGAGCGGATGCAAAGGTTTCGCTAAGGCAATTCGCGACTTTAAACCGCGAAGCGCGCGGCATGTATCTGCAAGAGGCAATTCGTCATCTGGACTTGAACAAAGGTGACGAAAGTAGCGTTGCCGCTTGCGCGTTTATCGCAACACAGGTAGCCCCAGGTTCGTTGGAACACTTGGAGCTATTAAATAGCCTTCGACTACCTGGCTTGGTCCTTTGGTACGTGCTCTACGCGTCAATCCAGGCGCCGCAGCAAGTTCTGGCAATTCAAAACGGACTGGGTCATCGTATTCTCAGAGACGTAACCGTCCTCGAAAATTTGACTTCTCGTCCAGTCGCCGATGTTGCATTCAGTGAGCTCAAGGCCTTAGAACGGCTAGGCCCAGACGCACTTCTTCGCAAGCTTGGTCACACGAGTGAGATTGAGGTTGAACTTGTACCTTATGTGACCGCCAGCTTTACTTATCCATCCAGGTTGGCTCGCTCCCGAAACGAAATTGCTGGGCGGCAGATGAGCCTCGATGCTCCGGGCTATATGCCACCCGAGCCAAAGCACGGCAATTTGCTTGAGAAGCTGGATCAAGCCACGGTTCTTCTTAACCAGATTTCCCGCGAGTTGAGTGGAACGTCTGACTCGCCAAGCACACCTTCCCACCACCGGGCCAAGCGCAAATAGTAACACTCGCTGCCGTGTTGCTTCTGGTGTCCTTGCGCATGTTGATGCCAAAATTCACACTCCCTTCACATCCTGAAATGGTCCACTATGTGACGAGGGTCTCACTTAGGATCCGGGCAGTGACAATCTAAGGACACGACTGTAAGGGTCGAACACGCATACAGGGGGCTGTGAGCGTGAGTGGGAGATTTCAATTCAAGCAGGCTGACACCTTGATGGGGACGTCGAGGGGTGTCGGCTTTTGCACGTTAGGAAGGCAGGCTGGTCTTTTAGAAGCTCCTGCGAACTCATCGATCTTTGGTAAGTAATGCCAAGGGAGGACGAACTATGTCGAAGTATGTAGTGCATTACGAGATGCGAAAGGGAAATACATCCGCGTCTTTCTCGAAAACGGTTGAGTGCGAGACCGAGAGCACTGCCATCCAAATCGCTGAAGCTCAAGGTAGAAAGGACAGGCCTGGATATGATTTTAATTTGAAGCGTGTGGATAAGCGCTGACATGAAGCTTCCCTATTTCAAGCTGAAAGATGCTCTCGAAGAAGTAAAGAACGATTTTTCGTTCGGAAGTGGCACCGACAAGCTAGCTTCCATGTCCAAGCTTTTTGGGAAAACAGTTGCCAACGTTGGTCTTCTTGCAGTTGAGGCTGGTATTGAGGCGGTTAAAAGAGCGCCAGAAATTGCGGGAAATATGGCTAAGAGCAACTTGGACCAAAAGAGGCATCTCATGACTTCTGAGCAAATTGAGAAGCATGAAGAGATGATTCAAAGAGGTGAAGAAGCCCATCGTCATCGCATGGATAAAGAATAGTGTCCGAGCGATCACATTGAAGAAAGTAGAGTCGATTGTCGCTTTTGACAGTGGCTACGTAAATCAAGGGGGTAGAAATGGCAACGATGAAAAAAGCTACCAAAAAGGCTGCTAAGAAACGAAAGGTTGCTCCGCGCCGTCAGACTGTTTTGCACAACGACGGATCTATCGAGAATGCAGTCAAGCAAATCGAGAGAGTGTTCAATCTGCCTGTGGGAAGCGTTCGTTTGGAGTATCAAAGTGGCCGTAAGGCACGGAATAACAGCACCATCGGGAAACTTCGAAAGAATTGGAGCGACGAGAGATAAGTCCTACGGTTCGATGTTCAAGCAAGGGAGCGAAAAAATGAGCGATTTTAAACCTGGAGATGTGGTCCAGTTGAAGAGCGGTGGACCAGTGATGACCATCAAATTCATCGATGAGGATGAGGAGGCTTTTTGCGAATGGTTTGATAAAAAGGAAGAGCTGAAAGCAGGCCGATTTACCGTGCATCAGTTGATCCCTGCATCCCATTAGCTCTTCATGGCTTGAGAAGATCATGCGCTGGCAAGTAAAAAGACCGACGACTAGTCGCTGCGCTTTTTACTATGACAAGGAAAGTAGGGGAAGAATTTTTCAACGCTTTGGTACTGGATGGCCCGAAGTGTCGAAAGGAGGCGTGGCGTGCCGATACTGAACATCTATCTGCTTCGCGACCAAATCAAACGCCCCGATGACGCCATTGGGCGTCAGGGTAAGCACTACCCCATTGAAGACGGTCTATCCAAGTTAGGAGATTTGTACACCGCCCCAAAACCGGCCAAAAGTCCCAAATGGGCTGACCTCTTTGCGGACTACGTGGATCGCGATGACTTGGGAAAAACCCAATCGACGGGTGCTCTGTATATCACCAAGACCGACGGTCGTTTCTTTGCTCTAACGTTTGGGAACGGTCGGTTCATTCTTGACCAAGAAGCCATTGAAGAACGCTTTGGGTTGAAAGTTACATTGAACTCACTCGAAGTCGATGCACTTCGCAGTGTTGATAAGAAGACGTTCGATGCTGTGGACCAAATCAGCCGTGTGCAGGTTGGACAAACATCTGCTGCGCCTGAATTTGGCATTGACATTGACCGAGACCTAATAAAGAGCATCGTTGGCTATCCTGCTGATGCAGAGAACATCGGACGTCGATTGTCTGGTGCAGACTCTTTGAGCATCAGCATTGATGTGGACTTAAAAGGACTTCGTTCGTTACTGCGCCGTTATTTGAAAGCCTATCAATCGGATGCGTACAAGGAGCATTTCAGTTGGATAGATCAGATTCGCCAAGTCCGCCAAAGTGGACATGATGAAGAACGCCTCAATGGGCTTCTTCTCCAAAAATTGGAAGAGGCGAGGCAGGCAGATGGGCGTGTAGATGGATGTTGGATGGCGGTGCCTGATGTACTCGAATGGGCTTCTGTTGCGGGCTTTCGTTTTACGGGTAATCCCAAAGATGAAATGGCAACGGATCTCCATCTGCCGGGATTCCTTGGCACTGTTAAAGGTGTCGATGCTCTAACGATTGAGCTATTAAAACAACGAAGGGCATATGCGCTCAATGATGATTACGGAGAACTCCAGCATTGGAGCGTCTACAAATGCCTGCATTGTGAATTGACCGATGCAGGCAGGTCTTACTTGTTGTCGGGCGGGCAATGGTTCGAGATCAACAAAGATTTCGTCAAAGAAGTGGGTGATTTTTACGACGCCATACCCGTGTATGACCAGCCTCTCTTGGTGTACAACCATGATAAAGAGGCCGATTACAACAAGGCGTTGGTCGCATCTGACAAGGCCAAGTGGGCATTGATGGACTTAAAATCAATCAAAGTCGGTGGCATCTACGACAAGGTCGAGTTCTGCGATGTGTATGGCAAAGATGGTGAGATGCTACACGTCAAAAGATACGGTGGTTCCAATCTGCTTGGGCACTTGTTCAATCAAGGTCTAGTCTCTGGTGAGCTTCTTCGAGCACACGATAAGTACGTTGGCTTAGTTAACAAGAAACTTCCTGCGAGTCACCAGATTCAAGACGGCCAAGAACTTCCTCGGGATGTATCAGGCTACAAGGTTATTTTTGCCATCATCAGCCAGTCGGAAGAGCAGGGTCTGCATATTCCGTTCTTCGCACGGGTGGCTCTAAGGAACGTCCACAAACAACTCACTAGCCTTGGCTACAAGCACATCATGCTTGCAAAAATTGATTCAGACCCATCGCTAAAGACAAAGATCAACGTAAAGAAGGGTAAGGAAAAGAAGCTGGTCTGAAATGTTCTATCTGAGCTAACACTGAAATAAAAGGTGATTTATGGCAGTGAACGTTAGTGCATTGTTGCAAGAGTTATCCAAGCGCGCCAACTTGATTGCATCTGGACAGACTTCACCAGAAACGAGCGCCCTTGAAACAATTCTTGCTGCAGCGGATACGAGCGACGCAGAACTTTTGACGCACTTAGCTCATGCAGCCCGCGCTTGGGGTGACCACGCCGCAGCTGAACTTCTTGAGGCGCTAGCAATGGCGGTGCGGGAGCAATCCAGGCTCACGCCTCTGGACAAATGGATATGGGAGCCTGCAAGGTTAACGCCCGCGCCCGGCGGTCGGAAGCAGAAAGGTAGGTGGGTTCTGGTTCCGGCAACTTGACGAGTTGGCAAACGTCGCTACGGTGGTGGCTCTATCTAGAGATCATGCTCATATGTGCCACTCTCGTAACACTTGTTCTCTTCGAAAACACGCAATACGTCGTACGAAGTCTCGTTGTTTATCCAAAGGGATGTCTAGACGAATTGAAGCTGCTCATGAAGCTCTTGCTCTTAGCGTGGATGAACCAGAAAACGTAGTGGCCTACTTTCGTCATTTTGGGTGGGAGCTTAGATCTTCTAGGCAAGTTGGTTTTGAGGCTCAGTCAGGGACATGGTGGCTATGGTCACGGGATGATGAGCTTTGCTTTGACTGGTATGGCTTTCCCGAGCTAAACGATCTGGTGACGGCCTGGAATCGTTACGGTCCTGTGCATTTGCATTGGAGCTTTGTACGTCAAACAATTCAGCGCGTTTATCAACAAGGTACGCAAGATGTTCGGGCTGAGGTGCATAAATGGGTTGAAACGGGTGGGCGGTATCCCCCGGTGATTTTAGGTGCGGTGTCCGGCTGGAAGCGTCCTGAGAACTGGCTCAATGAGGTTGTGGCACTGGCTCCGCCGAGATTTTTTCTACGGCCAGCCTTTGGTGAAGTGGATGCCATACGTCAAGAGCTCAGAGACTTTATTGTGATGTTCGAGCGTTCGCAGTTAATGGAGTCACTTCCTCAAGCAAAGGGGTGCTCCCTAGCACGTCGATTGTGACCGGGCTATCCCCTCGCTAGATTGATAGGTGGGATTTCAGACAATACGGATCTCTTACAGTTAAGGCTTAGGTAAGTCAGCGGATGAAGGTAAGTGGCGCTGATTTAAAGGAAAAGGCTAGAGCGCGTCTTAGTGTTCTCCGAACACGACGCTCAAAGCAGAGGCAAAAGCAGTAACGCTAAGCGTTCAAGAAAACGCCACCGAATTTGGTGGCGTTTTGCATTGAACCTTATCGCATCGGCAGTGGATGGGAGGGATGTGACTCATCAGTTTCCGTGGCAGATGGCTGGGCGAATGCTCGTCATGAACGCTTGAACCTGTGGCCCTGCAAAGGTCAGCATTGCCCAGGTCAGCCCCATGAAGATCGCTGCGCCGATGAGCTTGCCACTTGATGAGGTCTTGCCCAGCCATTGCTGGACGGAGTTGTCGCTATCGAGGAAGTACTGTGTGAGGGAGCGCAGAGAGTGTGGCATCAAAAGGAGCAGGGAGATGACCATGCCTAGCGCTGCAAAGAGGTTCTCCGATGAGACGGACTCACCATAAGCATTCAAAGCACACCAGAATGTATGTGGACCATCGGCCTGGCTGACAATTTCAGCAAGCTTTTCTGGGTAGTGTTGCCAGGTGTTGTAAGTGAATGCGGTCAGCACACCAGACAGGGTGAAGGTCCCGGACTCTTGCCAAGGTCGCTCAATGGGTTGCTTGTACAGAAGTTGGAGCGCCACCGACACCAAGGGAAAAATGGTCCCAAGCCCTCCCAGAATCATCGCGCCTGCGTAAAACTCGTCGGCATACTTCGTAAAAAAGTAAGTTGCGATGACTAGAACGATGATCCCGACGATTCCATAAGCAAGGGGGTGTACCTCGCTTTCCGAATTCCTGTGACCACCGTTGTTGTTCGTAATGCGGTTCTTTTGAACCACCACCGTATTGCCCGTACCGATGGCCACGCCATCACCACTGACATTGATGCCACTGACGTCTCTTGCCATTTGATTCCCCACTGTCACAGGCCTATTCCTGCGTAGGACATGTCTGACAGGGTTCTGTCTCGTGGCTTGAGACACCCCAAAAATTCTCTTTGGAAATTTTATTTCCGTGATGGGGTTGACAGAATTGTGGATTCTGGTTGGATGGGGCAGATGCTAAGGCATCGCACACAGGTCAAGGATTGATCTAATGCTTTACTGTCATGGAGGACAAATGGAAGTACATGCTCACGCTCGCCCCCACCTCGAAACCCACACCCGTTCTCAAGGCCACTCAGCCATCGCCGGTGCTGCGTATCGCCTCGGTTTGAAACTCGTCGATACACGTACGGGCATTTGGCACGACTATCATCGAAGATCCGTCCGAGGGGAAATCGTCTTAGCGTTGACCATAGCTCCCAAAGGTTCGCCCGATTGGGCGGTGAACCCGCAGGAAGTGTGGGGGCGGGCTGAAGCCAGCGAGCGACGCCGTGACAGCCAAGTGGCGCGCGATTTTAG
>NZ_DATEJY010000070.1:0-11544 GCF_035277725.1 Dyella sp.
CCGGCTTCCCTTGACAGCATCGCCATTTCTGACGATGCTGGCCAAGTCCCGATTTACTCCAGGAAGAAGGCCATGAGATACCCCGGCGGCAAGGGCGGTGCCGGCGTCTACCAGACGATCATCAACAACATCCCGCCTCACGACACGTACATCGAAACGCACCTGGGCGGCGGCAACATCCTGGAGCGCAAGCGGCCCGCTGCCCGCAGCGTCGGCATCGACGTTGATCCCGAGGTGATCGAGGTCTGGCAGCAGCTCGACGTGCCCGGCCTGGAGCTGCACCACGGCGACGCCGTGGCCTGGCTGGAGTCCCACCAGTTCACCGGCTCCGAGTTCGTCTACGCCGATCCGCCCTACGTGATGGACAGCCGGCGCGGCGGCAAGCTATACCGCCACGAATACGACGACGCCGACCACGTGCGGCTGCTCGACGTGCTGGCCGGCTTGCCGTGCGCGGTGATGGTGTCGGGCTACAGCTCAACGATCTATGACAGCTCTCCCTTGGCGTCATGGAGAACCATCGACTTCAACGCGATGACGCGCGGCGGCATCGCTATCGAACGGCTGTGGATGAACTACCCCGAGCCGGCCGAGCTGCACGATCTGCGCTACCTCGGCAGCAACTTCCGCGAGCGCGAGCGCATCAAGCGGAAGAAAGCCCGCTGGCAAGCGAAGCTCGCCAAGCTCGATCCGCTGGAGCGGGCGGCGATCATGGAATGCCTGCGCGAGCTGGAGGCGGCCGAGTAGGTCACGCCTGCGCCTGGTTGTGCAGCGCCCATACGCGCTTGACCTGGCTTTCACTGCACCCGGCCAGCCTGGCCGTCTCTGGAATGCTGTGGCCTGCGCTGCGCAGCGCCACGATGCGTTCATGCACCTTTGTGTTGGCCTTGCGGCCGGTGTAGCGGCCGGCGTCCTTCGCCAGCTCGACGCCCTGCCGCTGCCGCTCGCGGCGATCCTCGTAGTCGTCGCGGGCCATCTGCAACGCCAGCTTCAAAAGCATGTCCTGGATCGACTCCAGCACCACCTTTGCCACGCCCTTCGCCTCGGCGGCCAGGTCGGATAGATCGACCACGCCAGGGACAGCCAGGCGCGCGCCCTGGGCGCGGATCGAGGCCACGAGGCGTTCGGCCTCGGGCAGCGGCAGGCGGCTGATGCGGTCGATCTTCTCCGCAACGACGACTTCACCGGGTTGCAGGTCGCCGATCATGCGCAGCAGCTCGGCGCGATCGGCGCGAGCGCCCGAAGCCTTCTCGCGGTAGATGCCGGCGACGTAGAAGCCGGCGGCCCTGGTGCTCTCCACGATGGCGGCCTGCCTGGTCAAGTCCTGCTCGTCGGTGCTGACGCGCAAGTAGATGCGCGCGACCTTGAAAGCGACGCCGGCGGCCTGGTGCTCGGTCGGCGTCCGCATGATGCGGTCGGCACCTTCGACCAGGCCATCGCCGCCGACGCGCAGCGGTGGCGTCTTGGCGAGCGCCTGGCGCGCTGCGCGTGACTGGCGCGGCATGGCCGCAATCTGTGTTTCCTGGGCGGTGCGCGGCGTGATGATCGCGCTGCGCTTCGCCTTGGTCTTGCCTTGTCATTTTCAGAAGACGTCTGCACCAGTTCATGAGGCTGGCCGCCCCGTGTGCAGCCGACTTCTGACCGGGTCGTGTCAGCAGTCCTATGCACGAAACTCCAAGAAGGGCGGAAATTGCGCAGAACTTCCCTGCACGACGTTGCGGAACGGCTTGGCTTGCGCTATGGTTTCATGCGCAGTATCATGTAACCATACATGCAACCAATGGAGAGCACCATGCCATCAATTCACGAATCAAAGGTAGCCCGACACCGCGA
This sequence comes from Dyella sp., assembly GCF_035277725.1. Classification (GTDB taxonomy): domain Bacteria; phylum Pseudomonadota; class Gammaproteobacteria; order Xanthomonadales; family Rhodanobacteraceae; genus Dyella_B. The sequence continues at coordinate 1,834 of NZ_DATEJY010000070.1, forward strand.
ACGGATGCGCGCGGCGGGGCTGCGGCCTGTGCAGTTTTGGGTGCCGGACACCCGTTCGCCTGAGTTCACGGCGCAAGTGCGCAAGCAATGCCAAAGCCTGAAGGGCGACCCAGCAGAAGCAGAGGTTTTGCGCTTCACCGAAGAGGCGGCATCGCACGTTGAGGGCTGGGAGTGATGCAGCGAGGCGACCTCGTGACGGTTTCATTGCAGGGTGACTACGGCAAACCACGACCAGCCCTGATCGTTCAATCAGACCTACTAACCGACTTGGAAAGCGTTGTGCTGTGCCCAGTGACAAGCGACCTGCGCAATGCCGCGTTTCGCGTCACCGTGGAACCGAATCCAGCTAACGGGCTGCGCGCACTATCGCAAGTTATGGTGGACAAGCTCTCGACGCTACCGCGCACCAAAATCAGTGAACCGTTTGGCCGCCTCGACGATGAGCGAATGAAAGCAATAGATAGGGCGCTCCTGTTGGTCGTTGGCGTTATTTGACCCGGTGCCGGAAAAATCTGGGATTCCGGCTTACTCGGTATCGCGCCGGAATTTTCGGCGGTTCCGGCTTAAGTCGGTTCGCTGTTCCATTGCGCCGGGATGGCGGCACATGCGCCGCCTTGTCCGTCAAACGATCATTAGTCGGCCAAGCCGGTCACTGTCCGGCAATGCGCTTGAATAACGGGTTGTCGGACATTATGATAGGCGGACGGAAAAACGGACAAAAGGGGCGGTAATGGCACTCATCGGCTATGCGCGGGTATCGACGGCTGAACAGGACACCGCCTTGCAGACGGATGCACTGCGCAAGGCGGGCTGCGAGCGCGTCTTTGAGGACACGGCTTCCGGGGCCAAGGCCGACAGGCCCGGCTTGGCCGCCGCGCTGGCCTATCTGCGCGACGGCGACGTGCTGGCCGTCTGGCGGCTGGATCGGCTCGGGCGCTCGATGCCACACCTCATCGAGACAATCGGCGCGCTGGAAGCGCGTGGCGTCGGCTTCCGGTCGCTGACAGAAAGCATTGACACCACCACACCGGGCGGGCGGCTCATCTTCCACGTGTTCGGCGCGCTGGGCCAGTTCGAGCGCGACTTGATCCGTGAGCGCACCAAGGCCGGGCTGACCGCTGCCGCCGCTCGCGGGCGCAAGGGCGGGCGCAAGCCGGTTGTCACTGCCGACAAGTTGCAGCGGGCGCAGGAGCATATTGCCAACGGGCTGAACGTCCGGGAGGCTGCTACACGGCTCAAGGTGAGCAAGACGGCCCTATACGCCGCGCTGCAAGGCGGGAGCGAGCAACCATGAGCCGCAAGCAAAGCAGTGCCTTCGTCACGACCAGAAAGGGCTTTTGCTATCTCACGGTCAAAGTCGGCAGGAGCAATTACAACATCATGCGGATTCGCAATTACACGCTTGAGCCGCAGGACAAGCGAGACATGCGCCGGTTGTATCCCGACTATCTCTTTGACTGGAAGAAGATCGGCCAGCAGCTTGCCGAAAAGATGACCTTGCCCCCGGAAAGTGGAGTTCTTGAGCCTTGTTCAAAATACGACCAAGGAGTCAAGAAATGTCAGACAAGCAAGTTCGAGCGCAGTACACGCGGGAATACAAATTGGAGGCGGTGCGTCAGGTCAAGGGTGGGCAATCCATTGCTGCCACAGCCAAGGTATTGGGTATCCCCAAGGCCAGCCTGAGCAACTGGGTACGCCGCGGCGCCAAGGGTGATGTGGGCGGTGTAGGAGACAGACCTGCATCCGTCACGCCTGAGCAAATGGAGCTGGCGCGCCTGCGTGCTGAGGTTGCCAGGCTTCGAATGGAGCGAGACATCGCAAAAAAAGCCGCGGCGTACTTCGCGCAGGACACGCTGCGAGGTACGCCTGGATTTACCAAATGAGAAACCAGTATCCAGTGAGCATCTCCTGCGAAGTGCTGGAGGTCAGCGCCAGTGGCTATTTTGTCTGGCAGCGCCGCCGTGACGCTGCTCGCCCAGGGCCTGCTGGCCGCCATAGCGACGAAGCCTTACTGGCCCACATGCGTGCAATTCACATAGAGGTCAAGCAGGAGTACGGCTGGCCGCGTATGCACAAGGAGCTGCTTGCACGCGGGATTCGTGTCGGTAAAGAGCGGGTACGTCACCTGATGCAGCAGCACGGCATCAAAGCCAAGACCAAGCGCAAATTCGTGGTGACCACGGATAGCCGGCACAGTCTGCCGGTGGCGCCCGACCTCGTGCAGCGGCGCTTCAATCCCGAGGCGCCCAACCGGTTGTGGAGTGGCGACATCACCTACATCGCTACCGACGAGGGGTGGTTGTACCTGGCGGGCGTCATTGATTTGTTCAGCCGTCAGGTGGTGGGCTGGAGCATGCAAGCCCATATGCAAGCCAGTCTAGTCAAGGATGCGCTCACCATGGCGTGGTTCCGGCGCCGCCCTGAGGCTGGCCTCATCTTCCACAGCGACCGTGGCAGTCAATATTGCAGCCACGAATTCCAGGACACGCTACGTGTCTGGGAGATGCGCTCATCGATGAGCAGGAAGGGTAACTGCTGGGACAATGCACCGACCGAAAGCTTCTGGGGCAGATTGAAAACGGCCAGCCTGTACGGCAGGAAGTTCGCTACCCGGCGTGAGGCCATGGACGCGGTGCTGGACTGGATGGCTTTCTACAATCACCGACGATTGCATTCGACGCTGGGATACCTCAGCCCGATGCAATATGAGCAACGCTGGTACGAGGCACAGCGTAAAAAGGCCGCGTAATCCGTGGGCTAAGAACTCCAGCAAACAGGGGCAAGGTCAAGAGGGAGGTATGCAGAACCTACCGCTCCAAGCGTCAAGCGCCCCGGAGCACGGAACGTACCTCAGACCCGTTCGTCATGGTGTCGTATGACCCAAGGACGCGCACGGTCTACGCATCCGACACCTGCGATTCAATGGCATTGCTTGACGCTGTTCTGCACATGGAACGCTCCCGCAAAAAATAGCCCCGACAGGCCGTGCAGCCGACTCCTGACATTCCGTGCAGTCGCCTTCTGAAAATGACATGCCTGGGAAGTAGCCGTTGCGGCTGGTCATGGGTTCCTCCGGTCATTTTGGGTATACGCAAAGTGTCCGGTCATGCTACCCCCGGCCAAAAAGGCCGTCATGCGATTTATCTGTCATTTTCAGAAGACGACTGCACCAATTATTAGAAGTCGATAACACTACATCGGCGAGAGCGAAAACTTCCCGGCTCAGTGCGAGCTAAGTCTGCCTGCGTACCTTCTCCACTGTGCAAATCCCTGCACTCTTCTGGAGAAGCATCATGTACCGCTACACCAAACTTTCCCTTCTGGCCGTCGCCATCGCTGCAACCGGCGCGGTCGCCTACGCCGCCAATGGCGGTATGGAAAACGACGCCCTGGCAATCAGCAAGGCCAAGATTCCCCTCACACAGGCGGTCACCGTCGCCGAGCAGCACGCCAATGGCAAGGCGTCACGCGCCGAGTACGAGAACTCGAAGCAAGGCTGGGTCTACGACGTGGAAGTCGTCAGCGGGGCCAAGGTCTTCGATGTCCGGGTCGATGCCGACAAGGGCACGGTCATCTCGTCTGCCGAGGACAAGGCGGATCACGATGATGACCACGACAAGCGGGACTGACTCCCGACAGTATGGCCGGATCGTTTCCCTCGGAGGCGATCCGGCCCGGAGACCTCATGGAATCACTCAACCATACATTTTTTCTCTGGCTCAACGCACCGGAGCATCCCAGTGCTTTGGCTCTGACGTTGGCCACCTTCTTTGCCGAACAGCTCATCTGGGCGGTTCCACTCCTGATCGGCATCGGCTGGCTTCGCGGCGGCGAGCCTACCCGCAAGACGATGCTCGTTGCTAGCGCATCGGGATTGCTGGGCCTGCTCATCAACCAGATCATCGGCCTGGCTTGGTTGCATCCTCGACCTTTCATGATCGGCCTGGGTCACACCCTCATCCCTCATGTTGCCGATTCGTCTTTCCCAAGCGATCACCTGACGCTGTGGTGGGCGGTTGCCTTCAGCCTCGCGCTGCAACGAGGCCCACGAATTGCAGGCGTGACTTTGGCTTTGCTGGGCGTTCCCATTGCCTGGGCGCGCATCTACCTTGGAGTGCACTTCCCATTCGACATGCTCGGGGCCATCGCCGTTGCTGCAATCTGTGCCTGGCTGACGTTACGTGAAGCACACTGGTATCTATTGCCAAGTTATCAACTTTCCACCGGAATCCATCGGCGGCTTTTCAGCGGGTTGATCGCGCTTGGATGGGTGCGCGAGTGAGCCTATGGGCGGGCTAAGTCAGCATGTTCAAACTGCTGGCAAACCATTTCACCCCCGGCAGGAGAACACCATGAACAAATTGCCCACGAGCAGCACCACTGGCTGGCTCAATAAAGTCCCGGAAGTCGCGCTGTCGTTCTGGATCATCAAGATCATGTCCACCACGGTGGGCGAGACGGGAGCCGATTTCCTGGCGGTCAACGCAGGGTGGGGGCAAGGCGTGACTCGAACCGTCATGGCTGCCCTGTTGGCGGCCGCCTTGTTCATGCAGTTGCGCACCCGACGCTATACCCCTTGGATTTACTGGCTGACGGTGGTACTGGTCAGCGTGGTCGGCACCCAGATCACCGATCTGCTGACCGATGGCCTTGGCGTCAGCCTGTACATCAGCACCTCGGCGTTCGCCGTTGCGCTCGCCGCGATCTTCTTCGTCTGGTATCGGATCGAGCGCACCCTGTCCATTCACGACATTGTGACGCGCAGCCGGGAGCTGTTCTATTGGGCTGCCATCCTCTGCACGTTCGCGCTGGGCACGGCTGCTGGCGATTTGGCGACCGAGGCATTGGGCTTGGGCTTTACCTGGGGCGCGGTGGCGTTCGGTGTGCTGATTGGCATCACCTATACCGCCTGGCGCATGGGCGGCAACGCCGTTCTGACCTTCTGGATCGCCTACATCTTGACCCGCCCCTTCGGGGCCGCACTCGGCGACTTGCTGACGCAGGCCAAGACTTATGGTGGCCTTGGCATGGGTGCCATGTGGACAAGCGCCTTGTTCCTCACGGTGATCGTCATGCTGGTGGCCGTCGCGCAGATCGGCATGAATGGACGCCGCTCGGCCCAGCTCGTCGAATAACCCTCTTCGCTCTACACAAGGAGAAAAACATGTTCATACAGCACTCAATCGCTCGCTCTGTTGCGGCTATTTCGGCCGCCGTGCTCTTGGCCCTCGCGGCTGGTTGTTCCAAATCTGCCGATCAGAACAACGCAAGCTCGGCATCAACTACACCGGCCCAGACTGTCTCGGCCTTGCAAGTCAAAACTGCATCCAAGCTGGGCGACCTGTCGGCCTTCCGCAGCATCGCCACTGATGTCGCCGCCATCGTTGACAAGGGCGATCTGCCTGCTGCCAAGTCACGCATCAAGGACTTGGAAGTCGCATGGGATTCGGCCGAAGCCGGACTCAAACCGCGCGCGGCAGATGACTGGCATCTGCTCGACAAGGCCATCGACAAGTCGCTTGCGACGCTTCGCGCAGACACGCCAAGCCAGGCTGACTGCAAGGCTGCGATGGATGCCCTGCTGAAAACCTTTAACACGCTCGAAGGAAAGTGAGCGCGCCCCATGAAAACATCCACTGAACACGCTTTGGCCAAGGTGCCCGAAGTTACGCTGGGCTTCTGGCTCATCAAGATTGCCGCCACGACGCTCGGTGAAACTGGCGGTGATGCGGTTTCGATGTCCATGAACCTGGGCTACCTGGTCGGTACAGCCATCTTCGCGGCGATCTTCCTGGCTGCCGTGGTCGCGCAGGTCAAGGCCAAGGACTTCCACCCCTTCCTGTACTGGACGACCATCATCGCGACAACCACGGTCGGCACGACGCTGGCCGATTTCGCGGACCGATCGCTCGGAATCGGGTACGCTGGCGGTTCGAGCTTGCTGCTGGCCTTGCTGCTTGGCTCTCTCTTCGTCTGGCATCGCACCCTTGGCTCCGTGTCGGTAAGCACGGTCAGCTCGCCCAAGGCGGAAGCCTTTTACTGGTTGACGATTATGTTCTCCCAGACGCTGGGCACCGCGCTGGGCGACTGGACGGCTGATACGGCGGGCCTGGGATACACGGGTGCGGCCGTCGTGTTCGGCGGGCTGCTCGCGCTGGTCGTGGCAGCCTACTACTGGACGAGCGTGTCCCGCACGCTGCTGTTCTGGGCGGCGTTCATCCTGACGCGTCCGCTAGGTGCCGTGGTCGGCGATTTTCTGGACAAGCCGGTGAGCGCGGGCGGCTTGGCGCTGAGCCGCTATTCAGCGTCGGCCGCGCTGCTCACCTTCATAGTGGTGGCAATCCTGCTGTTCAGGCAGCGAGCCGCCAGGACGGCGCATTGAACAACAATTGAAGGGAGGGTGAGTGCGGGTATTGCTGGTCGAAGACGATCCCATGATCGGTGACGCGATCCAGGGCGCATTGAAGGATGCGTCCTACGCCGCCGACTGGGTGAAGGACGGGCAGACGGCGCTCACCACGCTGGGCTGCCAGCATTACGACCTGGTGCTACTCGACCTCGGTCTGCCCGGAAAGGATGGGCTGGAGGTGCTGGCCAGCATCCGAGCCAAGGACAACCCGGTTCCCCTGCTCATCATCACGGCTCGCGATGGTCTGGATGATCGCCTGCGCGGCCTGGATGGCGGGGCCGACGACTATGTGTCCAAGCCCTTTCAGATGGCGGAACTGCTGGCCCGGATGCGCGCCGTCCTGAGGCGCAAAGGTGGCACGGCAGCTCCCGTGCTCAGCAACGGCGTGGTGACGCTTGACCCGGCCACCAAAGAGGCTTGTGCCAATGATGGCCCCCAAGTGCAACTGTCCAACCGCGAGTTCTCGTTACTGCAAGCCTTGCTGGTTCGGCCTGGTGCCATCCTTTCGCGCAGCGAACTGGAGGATCGCATCTATGGCTGGGGGGAAGAAGTCGAAAGCAATGCCGTCGAATATCTAATCCACGCACTGCGGCGCAAGCTCGGTGGCGAGGTCATCAAGAACGTCAGGGGGGTCGGATGGATGGTCTCAAAAGGCGCTTGAACGAATCAGTTCAGCTCAAGCTGTCCTTCACCTTGTCGCTGGCCATCCTCGTGGTGGCCGTTGTGGCGGGCGTATTCTCGTTCCTGTCCGCCTTCGATGAAGCGCACGAACTACAGGACGATGTACTGCGCCAGGTGGCGCAGCTCATGGATCGCCAGCGCTTGTTGCCTGCCGTGCCAACCACCGATATCCGTCTCAAGGATGTCGATGAAGAGTCGCGCGTGATCGTCCAGCGCTTGGGTGAGGTCAGTCCCTCTACGGTAGGCGTGGATGCAGGAGGCGTGCTCCCGCTCCCGGCGACCTTGGCGGATGGATTGCACACGCTGGAAGTTGGTGGCGAGACGTTTCGCGTGCTGGTCAAGACCACGGCGAGCGGCGAACGCATTGCTGTGGCTCAGGAGTCCGGTTTCCGCAATGAAATTGCCCGCGACGGGGCACTGCGCACGGTGATGCCTTTCTTGATTCTCGTGCCGGTGCTGCTGTTGATCGTTGCTGACCTGGTGCGCAAGATGTTCCAGCCCATCGCGGCGCTGTCCAAGGAAATAGACCAGCGGGCAGAGCAGGAACTGCATCCCGTCGAAGACCGCCACCTTCCGGTCGAGGTACGTCCGTTTGTCGTGGCGATCAATCGCCTGCTCGCTCGTGTCAGCCAGTCGATGGAATCTCAGCGCCGCTTTGTGGCGGATGCCGCGCACGAGCTACGTTCGCCGCTGACAGCCATGTCGCTGCAAGCAGAACGGCTCGCGGAAGCGGAAATGTCCAGCGTGGCGCGCGAACGGCTGACGGTTTTGCGCCAAGGGATCGAGCGCGGCCGCAGCCTGCTCGATCAACTCTTGACCTTGGCCAAGGCACAGTCGGCCACCGACCTGCCGAAGTCGCCTGTATCTGTCCAGAGCATCTACCGCCGCGTGCTGGAAGACCTCATGCCGCTGGCCGAGGCCAAGCACATCGACATCGGTGTCGAAGGCGCGCTGGACGCCGAAGTGTGGGCAAGCGAGCTGGACATGATCGCTGTGGTCAAGAACCTAGTCGATAACGCCATCCGCTACACGCCAGAGGGAGGGCGTGTTGATCTTTCTGTGGGTGTTTCGGAAGGGAAGGTCGTACTACGTATTCAGGACAGTGGGCCTGGCATTCCGTTGGCTGAACGGGATCGAGTGTTTGATCCCTTCTACCGCACGCTGGGGAGCGAGCAGATCGGCTCGGGTCTGGGACTATCCATTGTCCAGACGATTGCCAATCGCATCGGTGCTGAAATCCGCCTCGACTTCTCAGATCAAGAGAAGCAAACTGGCTTAAATGTTGCCGTTATCGCTCCCATGCGGTAGCGGTTTGAGAAACGCGGAGGCAGGCTAAATGGTTAATTCGGCGGGGTGGTTTTATTGGGCTTTGCTGTCCGCTATCCTTGCGGCACTGACGGCTATTTTTGCCAAGGTTGGCATTCAGGGAGTTGATTCCGATCTGGCCACCTTGATCCGCACGGCCATCATCATCGTCGTCCTGTCGGCGTTTGTTGCCTACACGGGGAAATGGACCAACCCCTTGGAGTTATCACCCAAGACATGGCTTTTTCTCGGGCTGTCCGGCTTGGCGACAGGGGCATCGTGGGTCTGCTACTTCCGCGCACTCAAGATTGGCGATGCATCCAAGGTTGCGCCAGTGGATAAACTCAGTCTTGTCCTGGTGGCGGTATTTGCTTTCGCCTTTTTGGGCGAACGCCCGTCACTGAGGGAGTGGTCCGGCATTTCGATGGTCGCCGGAGGCGTTCTGTTATTGGCGTTCAAGTGATAACAGGTAGGACATACTGACTCAACCAGTCGTCACGATTCGTCTACAGTAACCGCTGTCCTGTCATCAAACTTGACTGAGCAGTTTCTCGCCATCAAGGCGCAACTCGCCCTTCGGCGAAATGTGCCGATACAAGGTCTGTCTTGTGATGCCCAGTTCCTGACATAGATCGCCGACCTTGGTTTCGGGCTGCCCCATAGCGGCCATCGCCAGCCGCAACTTGGCGGCAGTCATCTTGAAGGGCCGGCCGCCCTTCCTACCGCGCGCCCTCGCCGAAGCCAATCCTGCAATCGTGCGCTCGGTAATCAGTTCGCGCTCGAACTCGGCCAGCGCGGCGAAGATGCCGAAGACCAACTTGCCGGCGGCCGTCGTGGTGTCAATGGCTGCACCGTGCCCAGTCAACACTTTCAGACCGATGCCTCGCCCGGTCAGGTCATGCACGGTGTTGATGAGATGCCGCAGATCGCGCCCGAGCCGGTCAAGTTTCCACACCATCAACGTATCCCCCGGTCGTAGCGCCTTCAGGCAGCTCAACAGGCCGGGACGATCCTCGCGTTTGCCCGACGCTTGATCCTCGTAGAGATGGGCCGGATCGACGCCGGCAGCGATCAACGGATAGCCAACGGTCTTGGCGTCAACCACTGCGCCGAGCGGCGTCTTGCCCTCGCGCGGATCGCCCACCGCCATGGTGGCGACTTTCGCCTGAAACTTGACGGATAGGAAATTCAACCGCATGAGGCCAAGTATGGCACGAGTTTTGGGCCTCGAAACACGTTCGGCCAAGGAAGGTTGAGCGCTCGCTTGCCGCTCAATGGCAAGAGCTTGGGAGGCAGTATGCATTTGGGCCTGGCGC
>NZ_DATEJY010000071.1:0-63122 GCF_035277725.1 Dyella sp.
CCGGTAACATCCAGCGTGGCGCCGTTGCCTTGCGGCTTGAACACCACGTTCAAGCTCACCGGCTTGGTTACGCCGCGCAGCGTCAACATGCCATCGGCAACCACGTGGCTGCCTTGCTGATGAAACGCCGTGGTAACGAAATGCGCCTGCGGATATGTCGCGACGTTGAAGAAATCCGCGCCGGGCAAGGCGCTGTCACGGTCGTTGTCGCCGGTCTTGGCGGTGGCCAGGTCGACCGTCACGTCGAATTTCGATGAGGCCAGTTTCGCTGCGTCATAGCTGATGACGGCCGTCCATTTGTTGAAATGGCCATCGAAATTGCTGCCCTGGAAGTTGCTGGTGAAACCCAGCGTGCTGCCGGGCTGCACGTTGTAATCGGCAGCGTTGGCGAGGCATGGCACGGCCAGGGCGAGCAGCAAAGCAAGGGAAGGCGTGCGGACATTCATGTGAGTTCTCCTGAAGTGGTCTTGCTTTGACGCACGCGTGCGAACGGCAGCATGCGCCGCAATACGTTGTCCTGTTCAAAGAAATGATGTTTCAAGGCGGCGCCGATGTGTCCCACCAGCACCAGCAGCAACAGGTAGAACAGCCACTCGTGCACTTCGCCGGCGAGAGGCGAAAGTTCGTCATTTTTCGCCGCCAGTGCCGGCAGATTGAACAGCTTGAACCATTGCAGCGGATAACCGTGCAGCGAATTGAACAGCCACCCGCTCAACGGCATGGCGAGGATGAATCCGTACAGCACGACATGCGTGGCATGCGCCATGACACGCTGCCAGCGCGGCATCGGTTCGTCCGGTGGCGCACCGTCATACAAGCGCCAGGCCAGGCGCAGCGCGAACAGTGCCAGCACCGTCAGGCCGATCGATTTATGCAGGGCAAAGATGTTGATCTTGCTTATCGACGGCGCCATGCCGGTCATCAGCAAGCCCCACACGCCGTTGCCGAGGATGCCCAGGGCGACCATCCAATGGAAAAACTTGGCCACCGAACCCCATTGGTGACCATTACTGCGCAAACTCATGGATGCTCCTTATCGTTGCTTGAACTGTTGCGTATGCCTTCGAGTTCCAGCCAGATGGCGACGCTGTGGCCGATGGCATTGGGAAAGCCGTTGATGCCGAATGCCGTGCGATCGAGCGTGGCGGTGGCGGAAAAGCCGGCCACCGTGTGCAAGCCATAGATCGTTTTGCCGATGCGGTTGACGCGAAACGGAAGGTCGACTGGCTGGCTCACGCCGTGCAGGGTGAGCGTGCCATGCAGCACGCCGTGCGTATCGTCCTTGCGTTCCACTGAGGTGCTGACGAAATGCGCGGTCGGATACGTCTTGCAATCAAGCAGCGAGCCTTTGCATACCGCTTCATTCCAGGCGGTGTCACCCATGTCCAGGCTGTGCATATCGATATCCAGTTCGGTACTCGATTTGGACCAATCGTCCGGATCGAAACGCAGCGAGCCTTGGGCGATATGCAGTCGTCCCAGCGGGCGTGAGAAGCCATCGTGGTCGATGCTGAAGACGATCTGGCTGTGCACCGTGTCGTAGCGGTAGCTGTCGGAGGCCGCGTGGGCAGGCGGCACCGACACAAAGCCGAAACATGATGCGAGCAACAGAATGGCGAGCCGTAAGCGGTTCATGCTGGAAGTCTGGCGGAAACGTTTTGGCTCCGCCAGCGCGCGGCCAGAAACGGATTGTTGCGTTGCCATGAACAACGCGTGCGGCAGTCAGACGGAACTGGCATGATTTCCCCTCGCGAAGCGCATGGGTAGGGTGATTGCTTCGCCTGGCATGCTTGAGGGCTTGTTAGTGGCGGTATTTCTGTTGGGGCTGGCTTTTCTGTTGGGTGCGTCTGCGCCCAGCAGTGCTGCAGCGGGATCCGCATCGCCGCCGCCGACCGCCGTGCACGCGCCCGACGTCGCCCCGCTGCCCACGCCCCAGTTCCGCCGCTACGGCACGCAGGACGGGCTCCCGAGCAGTGTCGTCTATACCGTGGTGCAGGATCACGACGGCGCCATGTGGTTCGGCACCAAGGGCGGCCTCGCCCGTTTCGACGGCGTGCGCTTTCAGGTGTTCCGGCACATGGAGAACGATCCGGACTCGCTTTACAACAACGAGATTTCGACCCTGCTGGTCGACCAGCAAGGCAGGCTCTGGGCTGGCAGCCTGGATGCCAGCCTGAATCGGTATGACGCCGCCACGGGCAAGTTCACGCACTGGGGGCACGATCCGGGCAATCCGCAAAGCCTAGCCAGCGATCAGGTGTGGTCGATCGCGCAAACGCCGGACGGCACGATCTGGGTGGGCACCGCCGACGGCCTGGACCGCATGCTCCCCGATGGCCAGGGTTTCGAGCACATCACGAATCCCTTGCTCGGCCTGTACCCCAGCGATTTCGGGACGGTGGCGACGTTGTATGTGGACCCTAAGGGGCGCCTGTGGGTGGGATCCGATCGTGGGGTGTTCCGCCGCGAAGCCGATGGTGGCTTCGTGCGCATCAAGCCCGCAGATCCCAGCCAGTCGATGGACGCTTGGCGCATCAACGGCAGCGGCAATGAAGTGCGGATCGCTACCGGGCGCGGCCTGCTGATGGTCGGTCCGGACGACGTGGCGCACTTGTTCGGCGAGTCGACGATTCCGCACCGGACCAACGTGATGACCAGCACGCGCGACAAGGCCGGTCATCTGTGGATCGGCACCCAGCGCGGCATGTACCTGCAGATGCGTCCGGACGCGCCCGTCATTCAATTGGTCGATCAACCGTTGCTGCACGGCGATCTGCCCGGCACCTGGATATGGCAAACACGCGTCGACCGTGAAGGTGGCCTGTGGGTGACGACCTTCGAGGGCGGCGTTGCTTATCTCGCGCCCGACTGGAACCGCTTCAGCCGCTTCACGCACATTCCCGACGATCCCGACAGCCTGCGCGATTCGATGGCCACCAGCATGGCGCGCGGTCGCGATGGCCGCCATGTATGGGTGGGTGAACGCGATGGCCGTGTGGATCGGCTGGATCCCGTTACCGGCAAGGTCGAGCACATTCTTGACGGTCTTGGCGGCGACGTGGTCGGCATGACAGAGGACTTTCGTCAGCGCTTGTGGATCGTTGCGCAGGGCGCCCTGTATCGCTACGACTACGTGCACGACCGGCTCGACCAGGTCGATGTGCAGGGCGCGATGCTCGATCACCCGCTCGAAGTCGAGCCCGGTCTCGACGGGCTGATGTACGCGCGCACGTTCGGCCACGGCATTTTCCGCATCGACCCGGAGACGCTGGCGGTGTCTCCGGTAGCGATGGACAAGCCGAACGAGAAAGTGATGTGGGGCAGCCAGATGACGCTCTACAAGGGCACCTTCTGGTACGCCAGCGATGGCGGGTTGATGTGGTTTGATCGTGCACGCGACCGTTTCGTGATGGTGCCTGGCATACCGGCCGGCAAGGCCATCGATGCGTTCGATTTCGATCGCACCGGTGTATGGGTGGCCACCGAGGATGGTCTATCGCATTACCACCTCGCTGGACAGCGCATGGTGCTGGACAAGAGCGTGGATGCCGAACACGGCTGGCCATCGTTGCGCGCCGTGGACATGGACGTCGACTGCCTGGGGCGGGAGTGGATTTTCAGCATCGAAGGCTTGTGGCGCTACGATCCCGCACGGGGCACTTTCTACCATGTGGGTCTGCAAAACGGCCTGGCGAACGGCGAATTCGATCGCGGTTACGCGCTGTTACCCAATGGCTATCTCTATGCCGCAACGAACGGCGGCGTGGTCGGCTTCGATCCCGACAAAGTGGATCCGCCGCTGGTACCGCCCACTTTGTCGGTGACCGAGATCACCGTGGATCACAAGGGTGCGATCCGTCATTTGCCCTTGAGCGCGCAGCCGATCCGCGTGAGTTGGCGTGACAGCCAATTGCACATCCAGGCCACGCTGTTCTCCTACATCAACCCGTCTGCCAATCAGTACCGCTTCCGTCTCAACGGTTTCGACAGCGACTGGGTGGATCGCGGCAATCATGGCGAACGTGAATTCACCGGCCTTGGCAGCGGCGATTACATCCTCGACATCATGGCGCGCAGTTCAGAAGGCGAATGGGTGCAGCTGTCCGCACCGTTGCACATCATCGTGCAGGCACCGCCGTGGCTGCGCTGGTGGGCGTGGCTGCTTTACGTGTGCGTGACGGTGGGCCTGGGATTGCTGGTGATGCTCGCCTGGCGTCGTCGGTTGGCGCATCGCCGCCGCATTCTGTTTGCCGAACAGCGGCATCAGATTGCCGAGCAGGCGAGTGCGGCGAAGAGTCGCTTTCTCGCTACGCTCAGCCATGAAATCCGCACGCCGATGACGGGCATGATGGGCATGGCCGAGTTGTTGTTGGCGACACCGCTCAACGATACGCAGCGCGAATACGCCGAATCCATGCAGCGCGCGAGCAACTTGCTGCTGAAACTGCTGAACGATGCGCTGGACTTGGCGCGCATCGAAGCTGGCAAGCTGGTGCTGGATCCAACGCCGTTTGAACTGCGCCCCGTCTTGCAGGATGTCGTGCGCCTGCAAAAAGGCGCTGCACATGCCAAGCGCCTGACACTTGAGTTGCACGTCGATGAAGACGTACCCGCCTTGCTGATTGGCGATGCGCTGCGCATTCGCCAGGTGCTGTTCAATCTGGTCAACAACGCAGTGAAATTCACCGAGCGCGGCGGCATCCGCATCGATGTCCGTTGGGCGGATGGCTCGTTGTCATTGGACGTGAGCGATACCGGCCCCGGCATTTCCGAAACTAGCAAGGTCCGCCTGTTCAGCCGCTTCGAACAGGACGAAGGTCCGCAACGCAGTATCGGCAGCGGCTTGGGCCTGGCCATCTGCAACGAACTGGTCGGTCTGATGGGCGGCCGCATGACGCTGGATTCCACCCTCGGCGAAGGCAGTACGTTCCATGTACACCTGCCTTTGGAAGTGGCGCCGGCAACCGCGCACGACGAATCGGAGCGCAGCCACCGGCGCGTGTTGAATGTACTGCTGGTGGAAGGCGACGCCACCATTGCCGACACCATTCGCGCCATGCTCGAACATCAGGGGCATCGCGTACGGCACGCCAACCATGGTTTGAATGCGCTGGCGGAATTGGCGGTGGAATCCTGCGACGTAATGCTGTTGGAGCTGGATTTGCCCGGCATCGACGGTTTTCAGGTGGCGCAGTTGATTCGCCGTGGCGATGTCGGTGGTGAACAGGTGCCGATCGTCGCGTTGTTGGTGCGTGGCGATAAGGAAGAGATCACACGCGGGCGACAAGTGGGCATCGATGCGTTTTTGCACAAGCCGTTGAACGGCACGCTGCTGGCGTCGGCGTTGCAGGAGGCCATGATGGCGCGGGCGGCGGCGTCGAAAGATATAAAGATGGCGTAGGCCGTTGCTGCTTATCGTCATCCCGGCGAAGCCTGCTGCTGTCCGGGAAATTTTCCGCTGCTCCAGCAGAAAAGCTAAAACAACGTCACTCCAGCGAAAGCTGGAATCCATTGCCTTTGCGCATTTGCAAGTCACTGGATTCCAGCTTTCGCTCGAATGACGAGCTGATAGCGATGTAGGTTGGGGTTTGGCTGCGCCTCGCCCCAACCTGCGGGCGGATCACATGTCGTGCTTGTTCACGTCGAAACCCAGCCGCTGATATTCGCGCCAGCGTAAGCGCGAACCTTCGCGTTCTTCCGGATTGGCCGCCACCACTTCCAGCACGCGTTCGCCATAGCTCTGCGGGCATTGCTCGCGCAGGTTGATGGTAAGCGGACGCGCCGGCGTGTCGACGCCGGGCGGCGCGATCAGTACGGCGGTGTCGCCGTCGTCGTCATCGCCGGCGAGTTGATGCGGGATGTAGGTGTCGTCGTCGAACGACCACAGCAGTTCGTCCAAGGCTTCTGCCTGCTCGAAGTCACGCGTGAGGATGAGCGTTGGCTGTTGCGCGGCGAACGCTTTGCGTGCCAGTTCGCACACAAGCAACAGCGGTTGTTCGCTGAAGCGCGGCTTGGCGATGAGGTAGAAGTCGGCGCGGGGCATCGTCGTCAGTGGCGAAGAGGGGAGGGAGCAGAAGCGTTCGCGCGTCTGTTCCCGAATGGGATCAGCCGGCGCGATCGATCAGCCACTGCGCCAGCAACGATACCGGGCGACCGGTGGCGAGGCCCTTGCGACCTTCGTCCCACGCAGTGCCGGCAATATCCAGATGCGCCCAGCGCTGCCCTTCGGTGAAGCGCGACAGGAAGCATCCGGCAGTAATGGCGCCAGCATTCTTGCCGCCGATGTTGGCCACGTCGGCGAAGCCGGAATCGAGCTGTACCTGGTAGTCGTCCCACAGCGGCAAACGCCACGCGCGATCGAGCGACAGCTCGCCGGCACGCAGCAGTTCTTCGGCGAGATCGTCGTGCTTGCTCATCAGTCCGCTGGCGTGCTTGCCCAGTGCGATCACGCACGCGCCGGTCAGTGTGGCGGCGTCGATCAGCACCTTGGGTTGGAACGTTTGCGCGGTGTAGGTGAGCGCGTCGCAAAGAATCAGGCGGCCTTCGGCATCGGTGTTGAGCACTTCGATGGTGAGGCCGGACAGGCTGGTGAGCACGTCGCTGGGGCGATAGCTGTCGCCGTCGGGCATGTTTTCCACGGCCGGCACGACGCAGACGAGGTTGATTTTCAGGCCCAGCTTCACGGCCGAGACGAACGCGCCGAGCACACCCGCGGCGCCGCCCATGTCGAACTTCATTTCTTCCATGCCCGGACCGGGCTTCAAGCTGATGCCGCCGGTATCGAAGGTGATGCCTTTGCCGACCAGCGCGTAGGGTTTCTCGTCCGCCGCGCCGCCTTTGTATTCGAGCACTACCAGCTTCGGCTTGTTGGCCGAGCCGCGGCCGACGGCCAGCAGCGAGCCGAAGCCTAGGCGCTGCATTTCTTCGTGATCGAGCACTTTGCAGCTGACCTGGTTGGCGACATGCGCCTCGGCGAATTTCGCCGCTTGTTCGGCGATGTAGGCCGGGTTGCAGATGTTCGGCGGCAGGTTGGCAAGCTCGCGTGCGAAACGCACGCCTTCGGCCATGGCGACAGCCTGATCGAGGCCGACTTGTGCGTGCGCGTCGGCGACGAAGCCGAGGCTGCGCAGTTCCGGCTGGCCGCTCTTCTCGCGCGGCTTGAAGGTGGCGGTGTAGCGGTAGGCGGCGTAATCGGCGGCCAATGCGGCGGTACGAACGCGCCATGCGGCGTCATGACCCGGCACGTCCGCTTCGGCGAGGAAGGACACGGCGCCGTCGATCGGCAGGCGCGTGAGCGCGCGGGAGGCTTCCAGGTTCACCTTCTGGAAGCGCGCGGCGTCGAAGCCCTTCTGTCCGCCCAGGCCGATCACCAGTACGCGCTTGGCCTGCACGCCTTGGGGCGCAAACAGCAGGGTGCTGCTGCCGGCCTTGCCGTTGATGTCGCCGCTTTCCACCTGGCGCTTGATCGCACCGTCGGCTGCGCTATCCACGCGCGCTGCGGCGCTGGTCAGCAATCCGTTTTCATAGACGCCGACCACCACGCACGGGGTGTCGACGGTTTCGGGGGCGGCGGAGACCAGGCTGAATTGAAGCGTCATCGTCATTTCCTGCGGGAAGACCGGCACGCACCGAACCGGCTAGACTACGGGTTTGCCTGCCAGGACCGGCTAGGCACGGAACTCATAATTCTATCGCATGCTGAGCATCCTAGACCGGTATTTCCTGCGCGAGCTGGGCACGACCATCGGCGCCACAGTCATCGTGCTGCTGGTGATCATGGCCGGCACCACGTTTGCGCACGTGCTTGAGCAGGTGGCCAAGGGCAGCTTTCCGGCCAGCGTGATGTTCCAGGTACTGGGCCTGAACATGATCGACACCTTGTCGAGCATGCTGCCGCTGGCAGGCTTCCTGGGTGTGCTGCAAACGTTCGGGCGCATGTATCGCGAAAGCGAGATGCACGTGCTTGCCTCCTCGGGCATGGGCATGGGCGGCTTGCTGCGGCCGATGGCGATCGTGGCGGCGACCATGCTCACGCTGGTATGCGCGGTGTCGATGTGGCTGGGGCCGTGGTCGGCGCGCACCTCCGACAACCTGGTTGCCGCAGCCAACCGTTCCATCATCGCCGCGGGCCTCGATGCCGGCCGTTTTACCGAGCTGCCGGGCAAGGGCGGCATCATCCTGGTCGATACGCTGAGCCGCGATGGCCAGAAGCTTGGCCGCACGTTCATCGCTGCCGAGCGCACCAACAAGGACGGCAGCCTGGTGATGAAAATGGCCACCGGCCAGCACGGCAACCTCTATTCCAACAGCGACAGCAGCAACCGCTATCTGGCGTTGAATGACGGCTGGCAATACGAAATTCCGCTGGGCGAGGACAACTGGCGCCGCATGAAATACGAGCGCAACGACAATGCGCTCTCCAGCATTCAATCGGATGACGAAGCCGATCCCATCCACAACCTCGACATGGTCGACCTGATGCGCAACGTCACGCCGGATGCGCGCGCCGAATTCGCGTGGCGCACGGTGGTGCCGCTGATGACGCTGGCGTTGCTGATGCTGGCGATGCCGCTGTCGAAACAGACGCCGCGTGAGCCGCGCTACGGGCGCATGCTGATCGCCGTGCTTGGCTTCTTTCTTTACTACAACCTGCTTGCCTTGTGCCGCGGTCAGCTGGCCAAGGGACACTGGCATCACGCCACGCCGATGTGGCTGCTCAGCCTTGGATTGTTTGCGATTGCTGCCTGGAGTTTTCGCAACCAATACACCGCGCGCGCGCCGCGCAAAGCGGGGTCCTGATGGCTAGCTTGCGCGTCAAGCGTGTCGACTGGCTGATCGGCATCACCGTCTTCGGTTCGCTGCTGATGGTGTGGCTGATCCTGGTGGGCCTGGATGCGATGATCCAGTTCGTGCGCCAGCTCGGCTTCATCGGCCGCAATGGCTACACGCTCAGCAATGCCATTTTCTACATCGTGGTGACGATTCCGCGCCGCATGTACGAGATGTTCGGCTTTGCTGCGCTGATCGGTGGTTTGATGGGGCTTGGCGGCCTGGCTTCCACCGGCGAATTGACGGCTTTGCGTGCTGCAGGCATGTCGCGCTTGCGTATCGCTGTGTCGGCGGTGGGCGTGGTCGCGGTGCTGGTGGCTGGCGTGGTCATCATGGGTGAAACCGTCGGGCCGTGGGGCGACCAGCAGGCGCAGGCCTTGCAGTTGCGTCTGCGTTCCGGCGGCAACCTCGGGCTTACCAGCAGCGGTTTATGGGCGCGCGATGGCGACCGCATCATCAACGCCAAGAGCAGCGGATTGCGTAACGCAGGCGATCACTCCTACGTGCAGCTCAGCGACGTGCGCGTGTTCACGCTGACGCCGGATGGCCGGCAACTGAGCCGTTTCGATGAGGCGAGCACCGCCGAGCAGGTTGGCAAGGAATGGGTGCTCGACCACGTGCGCACCACCACGGTGGACGACAAAGGCGTGCACAGCAGCACCTCCGCCAACGAACGCTGGGATTCAAGGCTCGATCCGGAAGTGCTGCAGCAATCGCTGGTGCAGCCGCAGTACCTGGCGATGCGCGATCTGCAGCACATCATCACCTACAAGCGCAAGAACGGGGAGAACACCAGGCCCTACGAAACGCCGTTCTGGGGCCGCGTGATGTACCCGATCAATGTCTTGGTGCTGGTGTTGTGCACCATGCCGTTCGCCTTCGGCGCGCTGCGCTCGGGCGGCCTGGGCAAGCGCATTTTCATGGGCATGATCATCGCCATCAGCTGGTACTTCGTGCAGAAGGCCATCGTGAGTTTCGGTACGGTGTATGGCATTCCGCCACTTGCCGCAAATATATTGCCAGCGGCGCTGATGGTGTTCATCGCCTGGTTCTATTTCCGCAAAAATGCGTGAGGTGTCCGGCGCGCTGCGTTTCGTGCCCGACACCAATGTCTGCCTTGATCTGTTTGTGTTCGGCGATCCGCAAAGCGCCGAGTTGCTTGCCGCCGTGCACGCGGGCGACGTCGAACTGGTGACACGCGAGGATTGCCGCGCCGAATGGCAGGCCGTGCTGGCGTATCCGCAGTTGAAGCTGGATGAGCGCAAACGCGCGCAGGCGATGGAGGCTTTCGATCGATACGTGCGCTGCGTCGATGACACCGCCAGCCGTAGCGATGTGGCGCTGCCACGCTGCCGTGATCGTGATGATCAGAAATTCCTGGAGCTGGCCCATCAGGCGAGTGCCGTGGCATTGCTCACGCGTGATGATGAGTTGTTGCGTCTTGCCCGGCGTGCCAGGCGGGATGGCCTGTTTGCCATCTTGCCACCCGCGTCATGGCGAGTGGCGACAAACCGGTAGGTTGGGGTGCGAACCCCAACATCATGATCCTGATCGACATGGCGATGTTGGGGTTCGCACCCCAACCTACACTGACTTGCCGCGCGTCACGCTACCCGGCAAAGTCATAGGCCCCGCATCCATCAATGAGGACACCATGGACTGGATCGATCTGCGCAGCGATACCGTCACCAAGCCGACACGCGCGATGCGCGAAGCGATGCTCGATGCCGACGTCGGCGATGACGTCTATGGCGAAGATCCCACCGTCAATGCCTTGCAGCAGCGTCTTGCAAGCGATCTCGGTTTCGAAGCGGGATTGTTCGTGCCCTCCGGCACGCAATCCAATCTGCTGGCGCTGATGTCGCACTGCGAGCGCGGCGATGAATACATCGTCGGCGCCGATGCGCACACGTACAAATTCGAAGGTGGCGGTGCGGCGGTGCTGGGTTCGATCCAGCCGCAGCCGATTCCGCATGATGTCGACGGCACGCTGTCGTTGGACAAGGTGAAGACTTCAATCAAGCCGATCGATCCGCACTTCGCACGCACTCGCCTGCTCGCACTGGAGAACACCTGGCACGGCCGCGTGTTGCCGCTGGATTACCTGCGCGCCGCGCGTGAATTCACACGCGAGCGTGGGCTCGCCCTGCATCTAGATGGCGCGCGGCTCTACAACGCGGCGGTGGCGGGTGGTGTGCCGGCACGCGAGATTGCGCAACACTTCGACAGCGTGTCGGTGTGTTTGTCGAAAGGATTGGGAGCGCCGGTCGGGTCGGTGCTGGTCGGCTCTGCCGCATTGATCGAGAAGGCGCGGCGCTGGCGCAAGGTCGCCGGTGGCGGTTGGCGCCAGGCCGGCTTGCTGGCCGCGGCATGCTCGTATGCACTGGATCACCACGTTGCGCGTCTGGCAGACGATCATGCGTGTGCCGTGCGCCTGGCGAATGGCCTGCAGAGCATCGCCGGCATCAAGCTGCTTGGCCAGCACACCAACATGGTGTTTGTCGACGTTCCCGCCGAGCGCCTGCGCGAGCTGGATACGCATCTGCGTGCTGCGTCGATACGCATCAGCATCGGTTACTTGCCGACGCTGCGCCTGGTGACGCATCTGGATATCGACGACGCCGGTGTGGAACGTACTATCGATGCGTTCAAGACATTCTTCGCGTAACGCCCATGGTCGTCATTCCGCGAAAACGGGAATGACGACCATGGGGTTACGTCAGGCGCGCTTGGTGGATACCAGCGCCAATTCCGAGCGGCGAATAAAGTCGCGAATCTGCGGATAAACCATCTCGCGCCAGCGACGCCCGCTGAAGATGCCGTAATGCCCGGCGCCCTCGACCACGCGATGCGCGCGGCGCGACGCGGGAATGCCGGTGCACAAGTCATGCGCTGCTTCGGTCTGGCCGATGCCGGAAATATCGTCCAGCTCGCCCTCGATGGTGAGCAGGCTGGTGCGCTTGATGGCACTCGGGTCGACGCGTTCGCCATTCACTTCCCACAAGCCGCGCGGCAGCAGGAATTGCTGGAACACCGTGCTGATGGTGTCCAGGTAGTACTCCGCCGGCATGTCGAGCACGGCGTTGTATTCGTCGTAGAACTTGCGGTGTGCCTGGGCGTCGTCCAGATCGCCGCGCAACAGATTGAGATAGAAATCCCAGTGCGAACTCAGGTGGCGGCCCGGATTCATCGCCACAAAGCCGGCATGCTGCAGGAAGCCCGGATAAACCTCACGGCCATGGCCCGGATAGTTGATCGGCACGGTGTGGATCACATTGCCACGGAACCAGCTGAGCGGCTGCTGCATGGCCAGGTTGTTGACGCTGGTGGGGCTGCGGCGCGGATCGATCGGGCCGCCCATCATCGTCATGCTGCGCGGCGTGGCTTCGCCGCGCGCGGCCATCAGCGAAATCGCCGCCAGCACCGGCACGGTCGGCTGGCATACGGAGATGACGTGCAGCGATTCGGCGCCGATGTGGCGGATGAAGTTCTCGATCGTCGCGACGTAATCGTCGAGATGAAACGCACCGGCCGAGGCGGGAATCATGCGCGCATCGATCCAGTCGGTGATGTATACCTTGTGGTCTTGCAGCAGCGTACGCACGGTGTCGCGCAACAGCGTGGCGTGGTGGCCGGAGAGCGGCGCCACCACCAGCACGACCGGTTCGTTCTTCATCTTCTCGATGGTGTCCGGATCGTCGCTGAAGCGCTTGAAGCGGCGCAGCTGGCAGAACGCTGTTTCCAGATCGATGCGTTCGATGATCGCAATCTGGTTGCCCTGCGGGTTGGTGATGCTGTGGATGTCGAAGGACGGCTTTTCGTAATCCTTGCCCAGACGGTGGACCAGCTCGTAACCCGCCGCCATGCGCTGCGCACCCGGCATCTGCGCGAGGGGACTGCTGGGATCGGTAAGCATGCGGGCGCTGGCTTCAGCGTAGTGGCTCAAAGGGCCGAGGAAGGCGCGTTGCCATTCGTGGAGCTGGTAAAGCATGGGCGGGAACCGGCGGGTAAAGTCACATGATAGCCGTTTACGCGCGGCAATGTTGCATTGCGACAGGATGGCGTCGCCTTGCGTATCAACGGGTTATGTGTGGCCGTGTCTCAAGTGGCCGGCGACGGCGAGGTCAGGCAACTCGCCGCAGCTCACAGCCAGCCACCAAGTCATGCACCGCTCGATGGCGGCGATCGAGCAAAGCCGCGGCAAACCACACCCCCCATGCCGCCGCTACGGCCCAAAGCGCCGCCCGCAGTCCCCATGCAGGCGCGAACCAAAGCAGCAGCAAGGGCAGCGCGGCGATGAGCAGCCGAACCAGTGCCTGCCGCAATGTCAGCCGTGCACCATCGCTCGCCGCGATCCGGATGCGCCATGGCCGCATGCCCAGCGTCTGCCCGCCACGCAACCACGACACCAGGAAATACGCCGCCACCATCAACCCTTGCAGCGGCTGATACCACCAAGCGATATGCACCTGAGCGCCAGTGGTGATCAGCTGCCCATGCGTGGCGAACTGGCAGACCAGGCCGACCGTCGCCACGATGGCGAGTACCGCGAACAAGTCGTAGAACAGCGCGAACAGGCGCCGCCACAATGGGCAATACGGATCGGTCGTGCTTGCTTGTGTCATCGGATCGCCATCCACTCTGACATGTGATTGCGCAGCGTCACGCTTGCACTACGTGGGCGTAACGCCCAGCATCGTGCGCATGAAACAGAACGCTAGTAAAGAGCCCGCTGCCGTGGCCGAGGCGGACGAGCTGGAAATTGCCGCCTTCCTTGAGCGCGTGTGGTCCGAAGATGGCCTTGCCGAACGCACGCTGCAGGCCTATCGCCAGGACCTGGAAGCACTGTCGCGCTGGTTGTCGGCGCGTGGACGCATCTTGCGCACGGCGCGGCGCGAAGACCTCTCGGCGTTTCACGGCTCGCAACCGGTGGCGGTGCGTTCGATGGCGCGGCGCCAATCGGCGTTTCGCAGGTTCTATGCGTCGATGGCGCGCAACGAGCCCGGCTTTGAAGATCCCACGCTGCTGATCGAACGGCCCAAGATGCCACGCAGCCTGCCCAAGGCCTTGGCCGAACGCGAAGTGGAGGGCCTGCTGCATGCGCCCGACGTGGCGACCACGCTGGGCCTGCGCGATCGCGCCATGTTGGAGTTGATGTACGCCTCAGGCCTGCGCGTTTCAGAACTGGTGGAATTGCCACTGGCAGCGCTGAATACGCGCCAGGGCGTCTTGCGCGTGACCGGCAAGGGCGGCAAGGACCGGCTGGTACCGGTGGGCGAGGTGGCATTGGAATTTATCCAGTCCTATCTCACGCAGGCGCGGCCGGTGTTGGCGAAAGGGCGGCAGCCGGCGGCATTGTTCCTGAGCAAGCGCGGCGAAGGCATGACGCGGCAAATGTTCTGGACCTTGGTCAAGCGACATGCCATCGCTGTTGGCATCAACAGCAAGCGTATTTCTCCGCATGTGTTGAGACATTCGTTCGCGACGCATTTGCTCAATCACGGCGCGGACCTGCGCGCCTTGCAAATGCTGCTGGGCCATAGCGCGCTGAGCACGACGCAAATTTATACGCTGGTGGCGAAGGAAGGTTTGAAGCGCCTGCACGCGCAGCACCATCCACGCGGTTGATACGAGCGCGGTAACAGAATGTGTTGAAGCTTCAAAATCAACACTGGCCAAGCGGCGTAGCATGGCGGCCATGGGACAGCCATATCGGCGCTTCCCTACAACGGGCCATCGCAATCGATATGCGATACTCGACGTCTTTCTCACGTAGCCGCTCGGTAAGAGGTTATATGTCCAAGAAGTTCTGGCTGATGCTCTGCGCGAGCGTGCTGGCGATGCAGGCAGGCACGGCATTGGCGGGTGCCACGGTTTCCACGCCACCGGCGGCGAACACGCCGGAAGCGGTGGTGCGGCAGGCATTGCTCAAGCTGGTGCCCAAGGCGCAGATCGATCAGGTCGCACCGTCGCCGTTGCCGGGTTTCTATCAGGTGATCGCCTCTGGGCATCTGGTATACGTCAGCAGTGACGGCAAGTACCTGATCAACGGCGACGTGATCGACGCCAGCAAGGGCAGCAGCCTCACCGACGATGCCTGGGCTGCGTATCGCAAGACGCAGTTGGCCAAGGTGCCGGTGTCTGATCGCATCGTGTTTGCGCCGCCGAATCCCAAATACACCGTGACGGTGTTTACGGATGTGACGTGCCCGTACTGCCGCGTGCTGCACGAGCAGATCAAGGACTTCAACAAGGAAGGCATCGCCGTGCAATACCTGGCATGGCCGCGCTCGGGTGTGACCGGCGACGACGGCAAGCCCACCAAGACGTACAAGGAAATGGTCTCCATCTGGTGCGCGGCCGATCGCAACGATGCCTTCACGCAAGCCAAGAAAGGGCAGGATCCGAAACCCGCCGATTGCAAGAATCCGGTCAAGGACCAGTTCGATCTTGGCCTGCGCCTGGGCGTCACCGGTACGCCGGCCGTCTATGCCGAGGACGGCACCTTGATCGGCGGTTATCTGTCGCCGCAGGACATGCTGAAAGCGGTGCAGGAGCATTCCGCCAAAGGCGGCTGATCGAAGTTGATTCATCGACGCACGCCGTAGCAACGGCGGCGTCGCTCACAGGGAAGTGTCATGCGCAAAGCGAAGCGTCTAGCGGGCCGGTTATGCGGGCTGCTGTTGTTGGTAGGGCTGAGTCTGGTTGCGCCTGCCTACGCCATAGCGCTCGCGTCGTCGCCGGTGATGCTGGCCAATGTCTATCACGCCGGCATCACGCTCGGCGATTACTGGATCAGCGAGAAGTACGACGGCGTGCGCGGTTATTGGGACGGCCAAACGCTGCGCACGCGCAGCGGCGCCATCATTCCCGCGCCGGCATGGTTTACCGAGCGCTGGCCGAAGACTCCGATGGATGGCGAGTTATGGGCAGGACGCGGCCGCTTCGAGCAAGCTTCGTCCACCATCCGCCAACAGCCTGCCGCTGACGATGCGTGGCGTCAGATGCGCTACATGGTGTTCGACTTGCCTGCGCATGCAGGCACGTTCGATCAGCGTATTCCTGCGCTGCAGAAGCTCGTCGCGCAGATGGACCAGCCATGGGTGCAAGCCGTCACGCAGTTCAAGGTTGCCAATGCGGCGGAGCTGCAACACAAGCTCGACGAGGTGGTGCAGGGTGGCGGTGAAGGCCTGGTATTGCACCGTGGCGCCTCGCTCTACCGTGCCGGCCGCAGCGATGATCTGCTGAAACTCAAACCGTTCGATGATGCCGAAGCCCGCGTGGTCGGCATCGTGCCCGGCAAGGGCAAGTACGCCGGCATGATGGGTTCGCTGCTGATGGAACTGTCGGATGGCACGCGTTTTCGCATCGGTACCGGCTTTACCGACGAGCAGCGCCAGAACCCGCCGGCGGTGGGCACCATGGTTACGTTCCGCTACCAGGGCATGACGGCCGCGGGTAAGCCACGGTTTGCGCGCTTCATGCGGGTACGGGAAGAGCCCTGACCTGATGCGGCACGCAGGCTGGGATGAAATCCCAGCATAAGGGCGCTCAAAAAAGCGGGGATTTCATCCCAGCCTACCCGCGTCAGTCACGCCTCCGCCCAGGGAGAGCCCCCGCTCAGGTACAATACGCGGCTTCCACCGCCTAGCGCCTTTTCCCCGCAATGATCGCACTCGACGGGCAGAGCGCCCTCTCGCCGTTTCGTCTGGACCGTCTCAACGCCCGCCTGGATGCCCTGCATCGTGGCACCCGCGTGCAGGCCTGCTGGTTCGTCTACTTCATCGATGCTGCTGCCGAGCCCGATGGCGAGCAGCGCAAGCGCCTGCTGGAGGCGCTGGAAGCCAAGGACAGCAAGCCCGAGCTGGCTTCGCTGTGGATCGTGCCGCGGCTGGGCACCATTTCCCCGTGGTCGAGCAAGGCTACTGACATCCTGCATGACTGCGGCTTCGACGTACGCCGCGTCGAGCGCGGCATTGCCTACCAGGTCAGCGGTCTGCCGGCGACCGAGGATGCGAGCTACCGCGAGCTCCTGGCAGTACTGCACGATGCGATGACGCAATCGGTGCTCACTCGTCTCGATCAGGCGCAGGGCCTGTTCCTGGCCGGCCAGCCGGGCGATCTGCTGCACATCAAGCTGGGTACCGATCCGCGCGCAGCATTGGCGCGCGCCAATACCGACCTGGGCCTCGCACTGGCCGATGACGAGATCGATTATCTCGCCGCCCGCTACGCCGAACTCGGCCGCGATCCCACCGACGCCGAACTCTTCATGTTCGCGCAGGCCAACTCCGAGCATTGCCGCCACAAAGTGTTCAACGCCAGTTGGACGCTGGACGGTGAAGCGCAGGAGAAAAGCCTGTTCGGGATGATCAAGAACACGCACCAGCATGCTCCCGCGTACACGCTTTCCGCCTACAAGGACAACGCAGCCGTGGTCGAAGGCCACGCCGGCAAGCGTTTCGTGTGCGGCGAGGATGGCGTGTGGCGCGCCAGCGAAGAGCGCATCGAATACGCGATCAAGGTGGAAACGCATAACCACCCCACCGCGATTGCACCCTGGCCGGGCGCGGCCACCGGCGCTGGCGGAGAGATCCGCGACGAAGGCGCCACCGGCCGCGGCGCCAAGCCGAAAGCGGGCCTTACCGGTTTCTCCGTTTCTGATCTGCGCATTCCCGGGTCTCCCATGCCGTGGGAGCTCGAACGCCCGCTGCCGCCGCGCATGGCCAGCGCGTTCGAAATCATGCGCGACGGCCCGCTCGGTGCCGCGGCGTTCAACAACGAATTCGGCCGTCCTTGCCTCGGCGGCTATTTCCGCACCTACGAGCACGAAACCGGTGAAGCCGGCGTGCGGCGCGGCTACGACAAGCCGATCATGATCGCCGGCGGCATCGCCAATATCCGCAACGACCACGTGCAGAAGCGCGAGCTGCAGCCGGGTCACGCGGTGATCGTGCTGGGCGGTCCGGCCATGCTGATTGGCCTCGGCGGTGGCGCGGCGTCGTCGATGGCGTCCGGTGCATCCAGTGCGGAACTCGACTTCGCTTCCGTGCAGCGCGACAACGCCGAGATGGAACGCCGCTGCCAGCAAGTGATCGACAGCTGCTGGTCGCTCGGCGAACACAATCCCATCGTGAGCATCCACGATGTCGGCGCAGGCGGTTTGTCCAATGCCATTCCCGAATTGCTCAACGATGCGGGCGTGGGCGGTGACATCGACCTGTCGAAAGTGCCCTGCGACGATCCTTCGCTCTCGCCGATGCAGGTGTGGAGCAACGAATCGCAAGAGCGCTATGTGCTGGCGATCGCGCAGGAACACTTGCCGCAGTTCGAAGCGTTCTGCGCACGCGAGCGTTGCCCGTATGCGGTGGTCGGCACGGCCACTGAAGAACGCGTGCTGCGCGTGACCGATCCGCGCCGCCAGCTGAAAGTGATCGATCTGCCGATGGACGTGCTGTTCGGCAAGGCGCCGCGCATGCATCGCGAGACCAGGCACATCAAGCCGCGCATCGATCTGGTTCCGGATCTCAGCGGCATCGGCATGGACGAAGCGCTGATGCGCGTGCTGCGCCTGCCGACGGTGGGCAGCAAGAGCTTCCTTGTCACCATCGGCGATCGCACCGTGGGCGGCTTGTGCTCGCGCGACCCGATGGTCGGCCCGTGGCAAGTGCCAGTGGCCGACTGCGCGGTGACGCTGGTGGATTTCGAAGGCTACCGGGGCGAAGCGATGGCGATGGCCGAGCGCGCACCGGTGGCACTGCTCAACAGCGCGGGCGCGGCACGCCTGGCAGTGGGCGAGGCGATCACCAATCTTGCCGCGGCACCGATTGATCAGTTGAACGAAGTGCGTCTTTCCGCCAACTGGATGGCGGCCGTGAATCATCCCGGCGAAGACGCGGCCTTGTTCGATGCGGTGAAAGCGGTGGGCATGGAGTTGTGCCCCGAACTGGATATCTCCATTCCTGTCGGCAAGGATTCGCTGTCGATGCAGACCGTGTGGAAGGACGGCGATACGCCGCAACGCACGGTCGCGCCGGTGTCGTTGGTGATCACCGGTTTTGCACGCGTCAGCGATGTTCGCCGCACCCTCACGCCGCAACTGCGGATGGATCGCGGCGAATCGGATCTGTGGCTGATCGATCTGGGCGCCGGCCGCGATCGTCTTGGCGGTTCCGCACTCACCCAGGTGTTCAACCGCGGCGGCGGCGTGCCGCCGGATCTGGATGACGCCAAGCGCCTGAAGGCGTTGTTCGATTTGGTGCAGGAAGCCAATCGCGCCGGCATGCTGCTGGCCTATCACGACCGTTCCGACGGCGGCGTGATCGTGACGCTGCTGGAAATGGCCTTTGCCGGTCGTTGCGGTCTGGAAATCACTTTGGATGGCTGGGCCGAAGCCACGCTGCGTTCGCTGTTCAACGAAGAGCTCGGCGCGGTGATGCAAGTAGCCGCGGCCAACCGCGAAGCGTTCGAGTCGCTGCTGATCAAGCATGGCCTGGCAGGCATGAGCAATCGCATCGGCCGTCCCAAAGAAAAGCTCGGCATCAAGCTGTTCCTCAACAAGGACACGCTGTTCAAGTGGAACTGGACGCAGCTGTTCAAGGCGTGGAACGAAACCAGCCATGCGATGCAGCGCCTGCGCGACAACCCGGCAAGTGCGGATGCCGAACTGGAATGGCGCATCGACGATGCCGATGCCGGCATCAGCCCAAAGCTCACCTTTGATCCGACCCAGGACATCGCCGCGCCGTACATCGGCAAGGGAGCGCGTCCGCGCGTGGCGGTGCTGCGCGAGCAGGGCGTCAATGGTCAGGTCGAAATGGCCGCGGCATTTACGCGTGCCGGTTTCGATGCCGTCGACGTGCACATGTCCGATCTCGCCAGCGGCCGCATCAAGCTCGGCGATTTCCGCGGCTTTGCCGCGTGCGGCGGGTTCTCCTTCGGCGACGTGCTTGGCGCAGGCCGCGGCTGGGCAGCATCGATTCTCTACAACGACATGCTGCGCGCGGAATTCAGCGCATTCTTTGCCGACACCAGCAAGTTCGCGCTGGGCGTGTGCAACGGCTGCCAGATGCTGAGCCAGCTGAAAGACATCATTCCCGATGCGCAGCACTGGCCGAAGTTCCTGCGCAATGCCTCCGAGCAATACGAAGCGCGCCTGGCCACGCTCGAAGTGCTGGATTCGCCCAGCATCTTCTTCAAGGGCATGCACGGTTCGCGCATTCCGGTGGTGGTGGCGCACGGCGAAGGCCGCGTGGCGTTCCCGGCCTCCTGCAGCCCATCCAAGGCAGGCGGCGCGGTGCGTTTTGTCGACAACCGCGGCAAGCCTACCGAACACTATCCGCTCAATCCCAATGGCTCGCCGGGCGGCCTCGCCGGCTTCACCGCGGCGGATGGGCGCGTGACGATCCTGATGCCGCATCCGGAGCGCGTGTTCCGCAGCGTGCAGATGAGCTGGCATCCGGATAACTGGGGCGAGGATTCGCCGTGGATGCGCATGTTCCGCAACGCCAGGGTGTGGTGCGGCTGAGTTTTGCCGCATCGGGACGCCGGTGGCCGGCCTGGTTGCTGGCCATCGCATGGGCCGTGTTGCTTGGGGTGATGCCGTGGTGGGCAGGCCTGCCGTTGTTGCTGGGGTTGGCCACCATCCAGGTCATTGGATTGCCACGCTTGCAGCGCTATCACCACCTGCTGCAGCGCGCCTTGCGTTGGGGCTTCGCCGGCTTGCTGGCCGCAAGCTATCGCGCTTTCGATAACCATGGCCTCGGCCTCACCTTGACTGCGCTGGCCGCGTTGGCCGGTTTTTCGCTGCTGGTGCTGCTCGAATCCTGGCAGGATCACAAACCTCGGCGCAGCACTGCTGCCGCGGCTGCCTCACCGGCATGGAGCGAACTGGCGCTGGCGCCGATCGGTCCCGCCGACACGCTGATCGAATTGCGGGCGCCATGCTGGATCGCGCTGGATGGTACGTCGCCGGCGCTTCCCGCTGATGTAAGCCTGTTGGATAAACATAACTGCCGCATCGGCGCACATACGCACATCGGCCCGGTCGAACCACAGGTTTCCATTGCCCCGGACGAATGCTGGCTCGCGTGGCCGATGACGGCGTGGCGCGGCGTGGTGCTGTACGATCGCGCCCACGACAGGTCGTATCGGTTGCGCGGTTGGCAACTGTATGGATGGCATGCCGGCGAGGCGTGGCTGAACCGCGATGAGGATCAGCCGCCGTTGGCGCTGTCGCATGTGCTGGGGCAGGATGTAGTCGACAGGTCGTAGCAAAACCATCGCAGCTTGGCACTAACTCAAGCGTCGTCGCCCCGGCGAAAGCCGGGACCCAGCGAGGTTGAGGATCTAAAAAGTCACTGGGCTCCGGCTTTCGCGGGACGACGATTCAAGATTTTTCGCAGTATTCGAGCAAGTGCGGCCTAAATCAGTGCCGTTGGGGTTAGCGCAGCGTACCCAGCGATGTTTTCAAAAAATATCGGGTTACGCTGCGCCAACCCAGCCTACCCCCCCGCAGAGCCGTTTGATTTCGTAAGATCGCAAATCCGGAATCTACCGCCCGATCATGTCCGCCCTCGATCCCGCCAAACCGCAAGTCAGCGTCATCATCGTCTCGGCCGATAGCGGCCCGAGCCTGCGTGACTGCGTAAAAAGCGTGCTGGCATGTACGACGCCGCTCGAAGTGCTGCTGATCGACAACGCCTCGACGGACAGCATTCCGCAAGCGATCGCCCGTGCGCGCGAAAGCGATCCGCGCTTCAAGGTGATCTACAACCACGCCAACCTCGGCTTCGGTCCGGCCATCAATCGCGCTGCCGCGCAAGCGCATGGCGAAGCCTTGCTGATTCTCAACCCGGATTGCCTGATCACGCAGGATGCCTTGCAGCGCCTGCTTGACGTGCTGACGAGCGAAAAGAAAGCCGGCCTGGTGGGTGCCGTGGTCTGCGATGCGCAAGGCGTGCCCGATCCAGCGTCATTCCGGCGTGATCCCGTGCTTGGTCGCGCACTTGCCACGCTGCTTGGGCGCAAGGGCGGCGTGAATGCGCAGAACGTGCCGGATCAAGTCGTCGAAGCCGAAGCCGTTTCCGGCGCGGTGATGCTGATGCCATTGCGTGTGTTCGAACTGCTGCACGGTTTCGACGAAAACTATTTTCTGCATTGCGAAGATCTCGACCTGTGCCGCCGCGTGCGCGATGCAGGTTGGCGCGTGCTGCTTGCCGGCGACGTGCGCGTCTTGCACGGCAAGGGTGGCTCGAGCCGGCATCGTCCGGTGTTCGTGAGCTATCACAAGCATCGCGGCATGTGGCGATGGTTCCGCAAGTTCGATCCGGCATCACGCAATCCGCTCACTGCCGCGGTGGTGTGGCTGGGCATCTGGAGCCGGTTTCTGCTGAAAGTCCCGGGGCAGTGGTTGCGGGCTGCTCGTCGATGAGCAATACATCGCGTATCAGCTTGCTGGCGACCGTGGGTCTGCTGGTCATGACAGCCGTGTGGGGCTCCACCTTCGTGCTGATCAAGGGTGTGGTCGATCGCATGCCGGTGGCGGATTTCCTGGCCGTGCGCTTTATCGTTGCGGCCATCGCCATGTTCGCGTTGTTCCATCGCCACGTCGCGCGGCTGGAGCGTCGGCAGTTGTTGCGCGGCATGGTGCTGGGCGTGCTTTATGGCTGCGGACAGTTGCTGCAGACCTGGGGCCTGTCACTGATTTCGCCGAGCGTCAGCGGCTTCGTCACCGGCATGTATGTCGTGTTCACGCCGATACTCGCCACCGTGCTGTTGCGCCAGCGCATGCCGGTTACGGTATGGCTGGCGGTTGCGCTGGCTACGTTCGGCCTGGCGCTGCTCTCGCTCAACGGCCTTTCGGTGGATCTCGGCGTGTGGCTGACGCTCGCTTCCGCGTTGCTGTATGGCTTGCATATCGTGGCGCTGGGGCATTGGTCGCGCGCGGACGAAGCGTTCGGTCTGTCTGCCGTGCAGATGGCCATGATCGCGCTGGTTTGCCTGCTTGCTACGGCGGGTCACGGCGGTCCGGTCTTGCCACCGGATCGCAGCGCGTGGATCGCCGTGCTGTACATGGCGCTGATTGCCGGTGCCGGCGCGATGTTGATGCAGACCTGGGCGCAAGCCCATTTGCCTGCGACGCGTGCGGCCATCGTGATGACCACCGAACCGGTTTTCGCCGCAGGCTTTGCCGTGGCGTTCGGCAGTGACGTGCTGACGTGGCGTATGCTTTGCGGCGGCGGGCTGGTGCTTGCAGCCATGTATCTGGTGGAACTCATGCCGCGACGCGAGCCGCCGGCAGAGGCGATTCATCACGAGGTGTGAAATGGATGGTCGTCTATCGCGGCTTGACAGGTAAATAATCTCCGTAGCGTTTATCAGCACGATCCACTCGCGCACAAAGCCGGCCATCGCACAGATTTACATCCGCCTGATTATAGGCGCGCATCAAGTTGGCTTCGATTTGGTTTTGCGCCATCACGTCGCGGTAATGCCATAGCAAACTGCCGCCGGCGACGACCACCAGCAACATGGTCGCCAGTACCCCCGCCACCAGCCAGCGCAGCTTGGCGACGACTGTTGTCATGCGTTCCTGCGATTGCATAAGTGCATGCGTGACAGCATTGACACGGTTGATGTTGTCGATGATTTCCCGATTGAAGCCATTCAGTGGCTCGTGCAAGCCCTTGCATACCGCTTGAGAAGCATCAGCTGCAAGGCTGCTCAGCGTTTGTTGCGCGGCTTGGCGCAAGAGGTCAGGTGCGGCTTGTGTCGTCTGCTGCAAAGCATGTGTGGCCTGCTGATTGCTCTGCCTCAGCTCCTCGCAGAACTTCAGCAAACGCTGCATCACCACGCCGGTATGGGCCGTTTGTTTGGAGTCGTCCGTATACATATCTGCTCCTCAATGAAACCGTAAGCTCAAAGGCTCAATACCTTGGCATGGCTATGGGTCTGTTGCTGGGCCAATTGCTGTTGCGTCTGTTCCAATTGCTTCTCCAGCGCCAACTGGCGATCCTGCATCTCCACCCGCTCCGCCGCGTGCGCCCAGAATTCCCTGCTGAAATCGGTGTGGGCGATCTGATCGAGCGCGTTCCGGAAGGTTCTGTCATCGCCCATCTCCATCGCCTTGTAAAGGTGATCGACGATATCGTTCGCATTGGCATTCGCGGCCAGCGGTGCGAGCCGGTCCAACGACATATTCGGAGACACACCGGGCGGCATGTTTTCCACGCCACGGTGCTGAACGTCGCGCATGTACTCGGGCATGTAGTTGTGGTCGAAAATCGCTGCGGGGCGATTGTGTTCCTTCTCCCAGAAATTGGAGATGCCGTGTGCAGACAATACGGCCCCCACCTCGCCCGCGAGACCCAAGCCGGCGTGCCGGTGACGCTGGTAATCGGCGTAATCCATATGGTCCACCGTTTTGCCGATAGGCTCGGCCATCCACGACACCGGGTCGTGATACATGCGGTGATTGATGACGTGCTCCTCTGCCACGCGTACATCCATGCCCAGGTGCCGGGCCATGGTCGCGGCGCCGTAGGCGTTGAAGGTTTCGGCCTGGACGCCGAACATCGCCGCCTGCAGTTGGGCGTGAGCCCCGCCTAGCGAATGGCCGGTGGCACTGATATGGGACAACGGGATGTTATTGTCATGCGCGTAATCCAGGGTCGCGCGCATGGTCGCCGCCGCCTCCGGCCATTGCGTGGAGACGCCCATCATGCCCATGCTCTGATCGGCCAGGTAATCGTGGATATTGGATGGGTCGGTGCCCTTGTTGGCGGTGATCAACTGTTGGGCACTTTCGTCCAGAAAAACCGCGCCGCGATAATTGGTAGAAGAAGGCGGCGATACGTAAACAACTCTGTACCGGCCGATGTCACTCTCAACATAGGTGCCGACAACAAGGGGTTCGTACACTCTGCTCGAAAAAAAAGCGTTCTGCTCGGAGGGTAAGGGCATTTACGGATCCTGGGAGGTATGCCGGATCTAATGATTGGGATTTTTTGAACTATCGCGCGCCACGTCTTCGGGGTTCATAGGTGGCAAGAAGTTGTCGCGACTAAAGAATCCCGGCTGGTGTGGACGCATCGGCGCCGAATTCTCCAATACACGAATGGTGATAGGTACCTTTACGGTCCATGGGAAGTCAGGTGGAGGTTCATGCCAGCAAATATTGGGAGAGGCACTGACAAAGTTGCACGTTGTTTTGAACTCCATACCCGGAACAATCTCGTTCCATCCAACTGAGGTTGCCGCCTCCCATTTCGTGCTCCCATTGTGAATATGGGCGGCAAACAGTCCAAACTCCCAGTTACATGTCTCGCGGTTGTAGCGGTCCTGATAAACGGTGAAGTCGCCGTATCTTGGGTCTGAGCTTTCATTAGGAATGTCGAACTCCCCCTCTGGATAGACGAAATTACCCACCCACCAATTGGCGATGTATCCACATTCGCGCTGCTGATTCTGATAGTGCGCCGTCATCGTTATCGTAAAATTCTTGGCATCATCCGGATTGTCGAATTCCACCCGGACATGCACGGCTTCTTTCGGATGCGGGTTGAGCGGAGGAGGGCTGAGGTCTTTCTTCTTCTCCCCGCATCCAGCCAAGCACAATCCGAGCATGAGAGGCCAGCAGGCCAGACTCCGCTTCACTTTCTGGTTCTTTGTCCGGACCATCCCAATGAGGTCACTGTCGTTGTGTTGACCTGGTTTCTAACGCAGAGTCTTGCGCGGGGGAAGTCAGTGATTGCTGATGCCCTGTAGTCCCACGGCGGGGAGATGCTTCGATGCACCGCAAATGGTGCATCAAGTAAGTGACCTAAGCTTTCTTATGATGCGGCTGCATCGCAATGCGAATCAGATAAATCACAATCACCACATTGCCGATCAGCGCGCCGACTTTCAGCCAGTTGAACTTGTGGAACACTTCATACACTTCCACCGGAATCAACGAGCCGGTGGCGACCACGGTGAACCATTCCGCCCAGTGCTTGCGCAACCACAATCCGATGCCTTCGGTCGCGAAGATCGCGGCATAGACCAGCGCTACGATGCCGATGGCCATGAACTTGCTGGGCCCCATTTCCTGCAGCAATTGCACCAGGCGCCAGCGCATGCCGCTGCTGTCCTGCAGCGAGAGGTGTTCCAGTGTGTGTACCAGACGCTCGAAGTTCTGTTCCTGGTGCAGGCCGAACGCGACGAAAGCCACGCAGAGCAGGCACAGCGTCTTGATCACTTCGTAGACGGCGATCACGCGCAGGCCGAAGCTGTGGCTGGCTTCGATCTCGGAAACGGGCTTGGTCATGTGGGGACGCCCAGGGCGGTAGCTCGGGTGAAAGGGAGAAGTCTAACCGCAGGTGGTTACGGCAAGGCGATGCGGGGTATGGGCGCGGTTCTGCGTACGCTGCCGCATGGTACCTGGCGGCGAATGGGCAGACTTAGAGCTTGCGCCCGTGGGGTTGCATCGCAATGCGCACCAAGTAGATCACGATCACGATGTTGCCGATCAACGCCCCCAGCTTCAGCCAGCTGAACTTGTGGAACATCTCATAGGCTTCCACCGGAATCAGCGAACCGGTGGCGATCACGGTGAACCATTCCGCCCAGTGTTTGCGCAGCCACAGGCCTATGCCTTCCGTCGCGAAGACCGCCGCATAGGCCAGCGCCGCGATGCCGACGGCGATGAACTTGCTAGGCCCCCATTTCTGCAGCAATTCGACCAGCCGCCAGCGCATGCCACTGCTGTCCTGCAGCGACAGGTGTTCCAGCGTGTGCATCAGATGATCGAAGTTTTCGGGTTTGTGCAGGCCGAACGCGACGAACGCCACGAAGATCAGGCACACCACCTTGATCGCCTTGTACGCGGCGATGACGCGCAGCCCAAAAACGTGCCGGGCTTCGACGTCGGAAATGGGTTTGGTCATGTAAGGGCACCCATGGTCACGACTCGGGCAGCAGTTTGATGGTGGATATAAAACAAGGCCATGTCTTCATATGGACATGACCTTGTATTTCCAGCGTGACCAAAGGCAGGGTCAGCAGCAACGCCCGCCGGTACCCTTGTAGCGCGCCGTTTGCCGATCGCGGAAAAACTCGGCATAGGTGGGAATCTTGCGCTCCGGATGATGAGCGCGCAGATGCGCGACATACACGTCGTAATCCGGCACGCCGCAACTCAAGCGGGCGGTTTGTACCAGGCGCTGCCAAAGTTTGTGGAGTGTCATGGCTCAGCTGCTCCGGCTTGCCACGCTGGCCAGCGCGACGCGCGGTGCCTCGTGCGCCGTCGGTACGTTGCTGCGCACGGCCTTCATGATGGCGTGGAGGCTGAAGCCGAGCATGGTCAGCACCAGCAGCACGAACACGGCCGTCAACGTGGCGTCCACGCTGTTGTTGGTGATGATGCGCTGCATTTCGTTCAAGGATTTGGCGGGCGCCAGCAACTTCCCGGCATCCATCGCGTCCTGGTATTTCTGCGCGGCGGCGGTGAAGCTGATCGGACCGGTCAGTTTCTCGAAGCCGGCCGTGAGCGTGCAGATCACCAGCCACGCCGCGGGAATGCCCGGCACCCACGCGTAGCGCTCGCGCTTGAGTTTCACCGTGACCACGGTGGCCAACATCAGCGCGATCGCAGCAAGCATCTGGTTGGCGATACCAAACAATGGCCACAAGGTATTGATGCCGCCCAGCGGATCGACCGCGCCCTGATACAGGAAATAACCCCACAAACCGACGCAGATGGTGGTGGCCAGCACATTGCCGATCCACGATTCGGTGCTCTTCAGCGGCTCGTGCACGAGGCCGGCGATCTCCTGAATCATGAAGCGGCCCACGCGCGTGCCGGCATCCACCGTGGTGAGAATAAACAGTGCTTCGAACAGGATCGCGTAGTGGTACCAGAACGCCACCATGCCGTCGCCGGGAAGAATGTTGTGCAGCAGTTGCGCCATGCCCACCGCCAGCGTGGGCGCGCCGCCGGCGCGGCTGAGAATGCTGGTTTCGCCGATGTCTTTCGCCGTGCGCGTCAGCTCGTCGGGTGTGACGACGAAACCCCATTGGCTGATCACGCTGGCAGCGTGATCCACCGTGGTGCCGATCACCGCCGATGGCGAGTTCATGGCGAAATACACGCCCGGATGCAGCGATGCCGCGGCGATCAACGCCATGATCGCCACGAACGCTTCCATCAGCATGCCGCCGTAACCGACCATGCGCGCCTCGCCTTCATTCGACAGCAGCTTCGGCGTCGTGCCCGAGGCGATGATCGAATGCCAGCCCGATACTGAGCCGCACGCGATGGTGATGAACAGGAACGGAAATAGTTGACCCTGAAATACCGGGCCGGTGCCGTCGATGAAGCGCGACACCGCCGGCAACTGCAACTGCGGTGCGGCAAAGATGATCGCAATCGCCAACAGCAGAATCGTGCCGATCTTGAGGAAGGTGGACAGATAATCGCGCGGCGCCAGCAGCAGCCACACCGGCAATACCGACGCGACGAAGCCGTAGATGATCAGCAGCCACGCCAGCGATTTGGCGTCGAAGTCGAACCAGTGCGCCAGCTCCGGCGTTGCCGCGATGTGCGCGCCATAAGCGATGGACGACACCAGCAGCACCAGGCCGATCAGCGACACCTCAAGGATGCGTCCGGGCCGCAACCAGCGCAGGTACACACCCATCAGCAGCGCAATGGGGATCGTGCAGGCCACCGAGAACGTACCCCAAGGGCTATGCGTGAGCGCCTTCACCACCACCAGCGCCAGCACCGCCAGCACGATCATCATCAATGCCAGCAGGCCGAACATGGCCACCACGCCGGCCAGTGCGCCCAGTTCTTCGCGCAGCATGTGACCGAGCGAGCGGGCGTCGCGCCGCACCGACAGGCCCAGCACCATGAAATCTTGCACCGCACCACCCAGCACCACGCCGAACAGAATCCACAAAGTGCCCGGCAGGTAGCCCATCTGCGCTGCCAGTACCGGCCCCACCAGCGGACCGGCGCCGGCAATCGCGGCGAAGTGATGGCCGAACACCACCCACTTGTCGGTCGGCACGTAGTCCAGTCCGTCGTTGTGCAGCACCGAGGGTGGCGCACGGCTGGGATCCATCTGCAGCACGCGATGCTCGATGAATTTGCCGTAGAAGCGGTAGCCGATCAGGAAGATCGCCACCGCGGCGGCGACCAGCCAGATGGCGTTGACCGGTTCGCCGCGGCGCAAGGCAATTACGGCCAGGCAGGCGGCACCGATGGCGGCGACCAGCGCCCAGATGATCTTGCCGACGATACCGGTGGGCCTCACTGCGAGGGTTGCCATGAACGTTCTCCCGTTAGGACTTCATGCCACCACGCAGAGGGTTCCGGCAGCGCAACATGGCTGCGGCAAACAGTACTGTCCGACCCGCGCGGGCGCTCAGTTGCCGCTTAGGTTCGTCCTGTCAGCGCTGTGGGTCAATAGCTGATGCGCCGAGGATCTTGTCGCTGACGTTGAGTCATGGCGAGCAGCAAGGCGAGCGCCACAGTCTCTGTGAAACCAGTCATATCTGGCCGTCAGAACAGGATGGCACGCAGCCGTGCTTCGATCGAAGGCGAATGCATGCCGATGCGCGCATGCGATGGATGGATGTCAGCGCACCCATCATGACGTGTTGATCGCCTTGTCGTGTCAGCAAATCGGATGACATGAATTAGGTAATTTCCTAGCCATCGCGTGGGAATTAACTGATACGGCGCGCGATCATCGTTACCTAGCATCGTCTCGCACGTGTACGAATGGCCGTGCACGCCACGCCCCGCATCTGAAAACCCGGCTCGCACCATGAGCGGCCGGGTTGTCGGCATGCGCGCGACTATCACAGCGACAAAAAGGGAATCTGCGTGACCAAGCCTTACTCCACGAACAAACAGACATTGGCGAGCGCGTATTCGGCGGTGTCGGACAGCACGCTCGAAACCAGCAGGAAAACAACCGGGTCCAAATCGCTGTGGGCGTTGCTGGCGTTGCTGTTTGCGCCGGTGGAAACCGTGTCGGCCAGCCTCTACGTCAACGACGGCAACAGCGGCAACTGCTCGCAGATGCTGGGTTCGGGATTATTCGGCATCCAGATTCCGATCACCATCATCACCAACGCGGCATGCAACACGAGCAGCCTTTCCAGCTTGATCTCGGCAGGCGCGGCCAACGGCACGCTGGCACTCAACACGAACGGCGCATTCCTGATCGGCAATCTGCATGTGAATGGCGCGCTCGATCTCAACAATCACACGCTCAACAATCTTGCCGCGGGCGTCAGTACGACCGATGCCGTCAACCTGGGACAGCTCAGCGCCAGTGCCAGGGCGAGCGCGACCATTCTTGGCGGCGGCGCCGCCGTCAGCGTGGACGGCACCATCAGCGCACCGGCTTATGCAGTGCAAAGCGTGACCGCGCACGACGTGGGAACGGCGTTGTCCGCGCTCGATACAGGCATCCATGCGAACACCAACGCGATCGACCGACTCGGCACGAAGGTGCAAGCCGTCGGCGATTATTTCGCCAGCAACGGCATCGGCAACGGCACCGATAGCGCACGCGCCATTGGCGTGAATGCCACGGCCATCGGTCCGCACGCCAATGCGCAGGGCGTCGGATCGGTCGTGATCGGTAACGGCGCCAAAGACGGCACGGCGTCGGCGGCGACCGGTAACGCCGTGGTGATCGGCAACCATGCCCAGGTAACTACCGCGCTGGGCTCCACCACGACCACAGGTGCCATGGCGATCGGCGACTCTTCCTCTGCCTATGGCAATGCTTCCATGGCGCTCGGGCAAAACGCGGCAGCTCGCAACACCGAGAGCTTTGCCCTCGGTGCCAGCGCCAACGCCATAGGAACGGGTGCAACGGCGGTCGGCTACCTGGCTGCAACCGACGGCAACAACGCGGTGGCCATCGGCCGCAACGCCCACGCAATGGGTGTGGGCGCCACCGCCATTGGCTACGCAGCAACCACCAACGCGACCAACGCATTGGCCATCGGCAATGGTGCCAATGCCCAGCAGAACGACGCAATCGCCCTGGGTGTGAATGCCGTGGCGGATCGTGCCAACGTGGTGTCCATTGGCAGCGCTTCCTCGCAACGCCAGCTCACCTATGTTGCTGCGGGTACACAACGCACAGATGCCGTGAACGTCAGTCAGCTCACGCCGGCCCTCGATGCACTCGGTGCAACGTTGCATGTCGATGGCAGTGTCAGTGCGCCGACCTATACGGTGCAGAGCACGCCGGTGCCAGACGTCGCATCGGCATTGAAAGTACTGGACGATGGCGTGACCGCCAACGCGGCGAGCGTCAGTGGTTTGGGCGTCCGCATCGGCGCCAACGAAAGCGCCATCAGCGGTTTGGTGGGTGGCACCAGCGGGCTGGTGCAGCAAGCCGGCACGTCTGCGCCGATTACCGTCGCCGCAAGCTCAGGGGGCGGCGTGGTGGATGTGTCCGGTACAGCAGGCGATCGACGCGTCACGGGCGTGGCCGATGCGATGCAATCCAACGATGCCGTCAACCTGCAGCAACTGCAGGCGCTGCAGAGCCAGATCGGCGACGTCGGCGCCCTGGCCGTGCAATACGACGATGCCGGCAAAAGTGCCATCACCTTGGGTGGCGTGGGTGCTGGAGCGGCGGTGATGTTGCATAACGTGGCCAATGGTCAACAAGCCAACGATGCGGCGAACTTTGGGCAACTGATCGGCACTGCGCAAAGCACGGCCGGCGCACTTGGCGGCCATGCCACGGTGAATGCGGACGGCACACTGAGCGCGCCTGCGTACAGCGTGCAAAACCTTTCCGTGCAAGACGTCGGATCCGCGTTGAAGGTGCTGGACGATGGCGTGACGACCAACGCCGCCGATATCGGCGGCCTGGGCGTACGCGTCAGCGCCAACGAAAACGCCATCAACGGATTATTGGGCGGCACGAGCGGATTGGTGCAGCAGGCGGGGATATCCGCGCCGATCACCGTGGCTGCGACGTCGGGCGGTAGCGTGGTGGATGTGTCGGGCACGGATGGCGATCGCCGGATAACCGGTATCGCCGACGGCACGCAGAACAATGACGCAGCCAACGTCGGCCAGCTGAAATCCTTGCAAAACCAGCTGGGCGATGTGGCCGCGCTCGACGTGACGTACGACGATGCTAACCAGCTGTCGGTGACGTTCGGCGGCAAATCAGCCAGCGCGCCGGTGGCCGTGCACAACGTGGCGGATGGCGTGAGTGCTTACGACGCCGTCAATTATGGTCAGCTGGCCGGCTTGCAGCGCGCGCTGCAAGGCCAGATCGCCAACGTCGGTACGCAGATCGGCGCACTCGACCAGCGTGTATCGACGCTCGAAAGTGGCGGCAGCGTTTCACCGTTACCGGCTGCGGAAAATCCCGGCACGAATCCCGATTATTCCGGCGGCGTGACCGTGGGTAGCAACACCGCGACGGGCGATGGCAGTGCAGCGGCGATCGGCAACAACGCGCAGGCCGCAGGCGTGCACGGTACGGCGATCGGAAGCGATGCGTACGCGGCGAGCTATCACGGCACCGCTTTGGGTGGTAACGCCGTGGCGGCGAGCGACGGAGGCGTGGCCGTGGGTGCCCATGCCAACGTCGCTGCAATCGCAGGTACGGCGGTGGGCGAGGGCGCCACGGTCACGGCGGCCGCCAGCAACGCCGTGGCGATCGGTGCGGGCTCGGTCGCCACACAGGCGAATTCCGTGTCGGTAGGTTCGGCAGGCAACGAGCGCACCATTACGAACGTAGCGCCGGGCGTGGACGCAACGGACGCCGTCAACGTTTCCCAATTGCAGGCCGCGCAAAGCTGGGCACAAGGCTATGTGGACCAGCAGACCCAGGCCTTGAACGAGCGCATAAGCCGACTGGGGCGGCGCGCGGACGCGGGCGCGGCAGCCGCCATAGCGATGACCCATATTCCGCAGGCGTATGCGCCCGATCAAAGTTCACTGGGTGCCGGCGTGGGCAGTTTCCGCGGCCAGGCGGCCATCGCCGTGGGCATGTCGACAGTGACGCCCGGCGGCCGCTGGGTGCTGAAAGCGAGCCTCAGCAGTACTTCCCAAGGCGATATGGGTGTCGGCGCGGGCGCCGCGATGGTGTGGTAACGCCGCGTCTTCTTTTTCCTGATGGCTGTCATCAGATACCGGGCGCAAGCGCCCGGTTTTTTTTTGCGGCGTCACAATCCTGGCATGCCATGCCTTATCGCGATGGATTCATGCCGCGCTCATGCCTCACACTGGGTGCCTACGTAGAATTAATCACCGCATCCCTAAGCTTGGTGGCGTGAGGTTGGCATGATCCGTGAGATTCTCAAGATGGGCGATCCGCGCTTGCTGCGCGTTGCGCCGCCGGTTCCTGAAAGCATGATCGGCAGCGCCGAGCTCGATGCATTGATCGACGACATGTTCGAAACCATGCATGCGGCCGGTGGCGTTGGACTGGCCGCGCCGCAGATCGGCGTGGATCTGCAACTGGTGATTTTCGGTTTCGACAGCTCCGAGCGTTATCCCGACGCGCCGCCGGTACCGCAGACTATTCTGCTCAACCCTGTCATCACGCCGCTGTCGCAAGACATGGAAGAAGGCTGGGAAGGCTGTCTTTCCGTGCCAGGCTTGCGCGGCGCCGTGAATCGCTATTCGCTGATTCGCTATGAAGGCATCGATCCGAAAGGCGAGCGTATCGATCGCACGGCAGAAGGTTTTCATGCGCGCGTGGTGCAGCACGAGTGTGATCACTTGATCGGTCGCTTGTATCCCTCGCGCATTACAGACTTCACTAAGTTCGGGTTTACCGAAGTGCTGTTTCCTGGGATAGATCCGGCAGCGGACGATTAACGGAGCGCCGCGCAGGTTGGGGTGAGCGGAACGCAAACCCCAACGCTCTGTACCCGCATGCGGTGTTGGGGTTCGGCTTTGCCTCACCCCCACCTACAAAGGCTGTGGGTGCAGCAAGAACCAGCCGAGACATACCGCGCCTGCGATCACGCAATACGTACCGAACGATGTCAGGCGCCCGCGGCCTTCGAAATAGCTCATCAGAAAGCGCAAGCTCAGCCACGCTGCGATCGCCGTCAGCACACCGCCGAGCAAGGCGCTGCCTAGTTGCTCCGGTGCCTTGAACAGTTTCGGGATCTCCAGCACGCCGGCGGCGAGGATGATCGGCGTGCCGAGCAGGAAGGAAAATTCGGCAGCCTTTTCCTTGTCCAGGCCCGTGGCGGAACCGGCAATCATGGTGAGGCCGCTGCGCGAGAAGCCCGGGATCAAGGCACCGACCTGCGCCAAGCCAACCAGGAATGCTTGTCTGAACTTAAGCTTCTCCGGCGCCTTGTGCGGGCGCGTGCGCTCGAGGCGATCACCCAGCCACAGCAGCACGCCGTTGACGATCAACGCGACCGCCACGATGCGCAAATCCTTGAACACGAGTTCCAGGCGTTTTTCCAGCAGCAATCCGACCACGCACGCGGGAATCGTGCCGATGATCAGTGCCCGCATCATGTGCCCTTCATCGTTGTGACGCCCGGCCAACGATGCGAAGAAGCCGCGGATCAACGCGACCCAGCGATGGCGGAAATACCCCAGCAAGGCCAACGCCGTACCGAGATGCAAGGCCACCAGAAAGGGAATCAACTGTGGCGCGTGTTTGTCGATGTGCATGCCGAACAGCGCCGGCACCAACAAGGTGTGCCCAAGACTGCTGACCGGAAAAAGTTCGGTAACGCCCTGCAGCACGCTCAGGAAAATCAGAAACCACAAACTCACGCGTCGATCCTTATGGGGACATGGAAACGCCGGCCAAGCGAACCGGCTCGTCATTATCGGCGACGAAGATGATAGAAGTGCGAACGCAGCCAGCGACGAAAGGCTGACGACAGCGTCTGTTCTAATTCGGGATCGTAGTTGGGTCAGCGCAGCGTAACCCAACAAGTCGCGCGGAAATGTTGGCTACGCTGCGCAAACCCAAACTGTGCGGCTCACCACATATCGTCGCGCCGGCGGAAGCCGGGGCCTAGTGACTTTGCGGGTCCCAAAAGTCGCTGGATCCCGGCTTTCGCCGGGACGACGATTCCCGGTTTTTTGCAGTGTCCAAGCGACGGATCGGTATCAGTGCGATTTCACCTTGAACTGCTGCGTCAGCAGTTTCAGCTTCGCCTTCATCGCTTCGGGCTTGTGCGTTCCCTGCGTGGCGTAGAACGCGGTGTACAACTCGGATGCCGCATCGCCATCGGGCGCAGGAATCACCGCTGCGACATCCATCTCATCGCCGTCGGTGTACGGCACGCCATCGAACGGATGCTGCTTG
This sequence comes from Dyella sp., assembly GCF_035277725.1. Lineage (GTDB taxonomy): Bacteria > Pseudomonadota > Gammaproteobacteria > Xanthomonadales > Rhodanobacteraceae > Dyella_B. Next base: position 35,157 of record NZ_DATEJY010000071.1, read on the forward strand.
TGCTGCAGCTTGCCCCACGCTTCCTTGAAGTTGTCGTCCAGATCCGAGCTGGGCGCGATGTGCCGCTTGATGCTGATGCGATCGGGATCAGTGATGTTCTTGCGAATCTGGATCACGCCCGTCTGCAGCGCAAACTTGCCGTGATCCTGGTAATAGCCGACACCCACCGAAAGCACGTTGTCCGCTGCAATCGGCTGCAGCGTGGATGGATAACTGAAGCTGATGCTGCTGGAGTCGTAGCTGAACTGCTTGCCGTAGTCGAAGCTGATGTGTGCGTCTTTCAGCACGTCCGGCAGCAGCGACGGATCGGCCAGGAATTCCTTCCACTGCGCCAGGGTGGCGCCGTAATCTACATTGAAGAAGTCAGTGAGCGCAGTCATGTCGGCCAGGCTGTCATGCGTGCTCATGGATGGCGTCATGCGCATCATGATGGCGTAGCCATCTGGCACCGGCAGAGCGAACACCGCCATTTGCGCGTTGATATATGGCAGCGACCATACCAGCACTTTCCAATGGCGTTGCCAGTTGTCCGTGTAGGTCGTGTTGCTGGCTGGATTGCCGAGCGAGGTGACCTTGATCTTTTCCGGGCCGACTTCGCGCGTCCAGAAGCCGGTCTTGAGGATGAGATCCATCATCTGCTTGGGATCGTTGTAGAACGTGGCCGCCTTCATGTCGTCAGGGCGGCGCAGATGGATCAGGAAGTTGTGGCCCACGTAACCGCCGGCGACGTAGCCGTTACCGCTCAGCGGTACACGGTTGAGTTCGTGCCCGGTGTAGGTCCATTGACCGCTGCGGTTGCGCACGATCAGCTCGGGAAACACGCTCAGTTCCGGTGTCTCGTGCAGGATATGGTTGGAGCCGGCGCCGTGCGGGAACAGATCGTTGCCCTGTTGTTGCAGCAGCTCTTTCAGCTCCTTGTCGCCCTGGGCGTAGAAGAGCTTGAGATACGTGGCGCTGAAGTCCTCGTAGCTCACCGGCAAGGGGAATTGCGCCTTGAACGTACCGGTCAACGTGTCTTCCACCACGTCGAGCTGGTAGGTCATGCGCTTGTCCATTACCGCCTGGCTGTCCGAAGCGTTGAGCACCTCGCCGATCGGCAGCGCATAGTTGAGGTTCTCGTTGGGTGATTTCATCAGCACCACGCCGATGACTTTGCCGTTCTGATCGAGCAGCGGACCGCCGCTGTTGCCGGGCGATGCCGCTGCGGAAAAGCGCATCCATTTCCAGCGGCCGTTTTCGTCTTCCGGCGTGTCGGAGGTGTACAGGCCGTCGCGAATCACCACGCCTGTGCCCAGCGCGTTGCCTACCGCATAGACCACGCTGTTCAACCCTGCCTTGGTGTTGGTGGCCAATGACGCGTTGCCTTTGGGCTGCTCCTTCAGCGAGAACATGACAAAGTCCTGCTGCAGGGAAAATTTCTCGATCTTGTCGATGGCATAGACATGGCCACTGGCATCGCGCAGCGCGGGCGCGCCGGTGAGATCGCCGATGGCGGCCATCAGCACGTGGCCGGCGGTAACGTAATGGTTGTGCCCGATGGCGAACGCCGTGCCGACCGAGAAATATTTGTCGGTGCGCTCTTCATACGGCAGCAGATCGAGCGGCAGCGGTTTTTCGTAGGTGAGTGGATCGTCCACCGCGCGCGGGATCACGACCTCGAAGGTGGCTGCATTGATTTTCGCTACCAGCGAGGGATCAGGACTGGCGGCGTAAGCGCGCTCCACCGAACCCAATGCAAGCACGGCCAACCCTACCGTCAACATCGCCCGACTCAAAAAAACGCAAGAATTTGAGACCGCTTCCCGAACCCGCCCATTCAACGTCCGCATACGTTCCCTCTTGAGGATTCCCCGATCGGCACATCGCCGATGTCCGCGCGTGATACTGACACAGTGCCGATGGGCGGGGGAGGGCGGGAAGCTCGTGCAGCGAAGCGGCTGGGACTGCCGCGTAGGCTGGGATGAAATCCCAGCTTGCTGGTCCTTCATGCTGGGATTCCGTCCCCGCCTACGTATGGCCTGCAGCCAGCGCTTTGAGGTCATGCGCGCTCCTCAAAAGGAGAAGCCTCGGCAGAATCAACCTTGCCGGTAGTGATTGATGCTGTCGCGCAGGTCGAGCGTTGCCTTGCGTGCCGCGTCGGCGAAATCTTCGCCATGGCCGGCGTAAAGAATCGCGCGGGAGGAGTTGATCATCAGGCCGGTGCCGGCTGCCGTGCGGCCGTTGCGGACGACCGCTTGCACGTCGCCGCCCTGTGCGCCGATGCCCGGCACCAGCAGCGGAACGTCGCCGATCAGCGCGCGTACTTCGGCAAGCTGTTGCGGATAGGTGGCGCCGGTCACCAGGGCGCAGTTGCCGTTGGTGTTCCATTCCTGCGCGATCAGGCGGGCGACGTGCTGGTACAGCGGCTTGCCGCCGACGTCCAGATCCTGCAGATCGGCCGCGCCGGGGTTGGAGGTGTGGCAAAGCAGGATCACGCCTTTATCGGCGCGATCGAGGAACGGTTGTGCAGAGTCCCGACCTAGATAGGGATTAAGCGTCACCGCATCGGCCTTGAAACGTTCAAACGCTTCGGTGACGTAGTGCTGCGCAGTACTGCCGATATCGCCGCGCTTGGCATCGAGGATCACCGGCACGCCAGGGTGCTCAGCGTGGATGTGCGCGATCAGGCGTTCCAGCGTGTCTTCCGCGCGCAATGCTGCGAAGTGCGCGATTTGCGGCTTGTAGCTGCAGGCCAGGTCGGCGGTGGCATCGACGATGGCGGCGCAGAAGTCGAATACGGCGTCGGGGCGATCTTTGAGATGCGCGGGGAATTTGGCGGGTTCGGGGTCGAGGCCGACGCAGACAAGGGAGTTGTTGCGGGTCCATGCCGATTGCAGGCTCTGCATGAAATGCATGGGGATACCTTCTTATCGCTTGGGCTATCCGATGTGCCTTACCGCCGTCATTCCCGCGAAAGCGGGAATGACGGCTCATGGCACTTTTTCGTAACTTCACGGATGCTGGGATTGGCATCCCAGCCTACGCGAACAAAGCGGCGTATTACGCCAGCTTCTTGTACTTCACGCGATGCGGCTTCGCCGCTTCGTCACCCAGGCGACGCTTCTTGTCCGCCTCATACTCGTTGTAGTTGCCCGGGAAGAATTCCACGTGCGAGTCGCCTTCGAACGCGATGATGTGCGTGGCGATGCGGTCGAGGAACCAGCGGTCATGCGAGATCACCATCGCACAGCCCGGGAATTCCAGCAGCGCGTCTTCCAATGCGCGCAAGGTTTCGATATCCAGGTCGTTCGACGGTTCGTCCAGCAGCAGCACGTTGCCGCCCTGTAGCAGCGTCTTGGCCATGTGCAGGCGGCCGCGTTCACCGCCGGACAGATTGCCGACGATTTTCTGCTGATCGGTGCCCTTGAAGTTGAAGCGGCCGATATAGGCGCGCGACTGGATCTCGAAGTTGCCGATGGTGAGGATGTCCGCACCACCGGAGACTTCCTGCCATACGTTGTTCTTCGGATCGAGCGCGCCGCGCGACTGGTCGACGTAGGCGAGCTTGACGGTATGGCCGATCTTCACTTCGCCGTTGTCCGGCTTCTCGACGCCGGTGATCAGTTTCATCAGCGTGGACTTGCCCGCGCCGTTCGGACCGATCACGCCGACGATGGCACCCGGCGGCACCTTGAACGACAAATCGTCGATCAACAGGCGATCGCCGAACGACTTGCTGACGTTCTTGAACTCGATCACTTCCTGGCCCAGGCGCTCGCCCGGCGGAATGAAGATTTCGTTGGTTTCGTTGCGGCGCTGGTATTCGACTGCATTCAGTTCTTCGAAGCGGTTCAAGCGCGCCTTGCCCTTGGACTGGCGACCCTTGGCCGCAGAACGCACCCACTCCAGTTCCTTTTCGATCGCCTTCTGGCGCGACTTTTCCTGCTGCGCTTCCTGCTTCAGGCGCTGGTCTTTCTGTTCCAGCCACTCGGTGTAGTTGCCCTTCCACGGAATGCCGCGGCCGCGGTCAAGTTCCAGAATCCACTCGGCGGCGTTGTCGAGGAAGTAGCGATCATGGGTCACCGCCACGACGGTACCCGGGTAGTTCTGCAGGAACTGCTCCAGCCAGTCCACCGACTCGGCGTCCAAGTGGTTGGTGGGTTCGTCCAGCAACAGCATGTCCGGCTTGGACAGCAGCAGGCGGCACAGTGCCACGCGGCGCTTTTCACCACCGGAGAGCGGGCCGATCTTGGCATCCCACGGCGGCAGGCGCAGCGCGTCGGCGGCCACTTCGAGCTGGCGTTCCAGCGCATGCGCGTCGTTCACCGCAAGGATGTTTTCCAGCTGCTGCTGTTCGGCGGCGAGCTTGTCGAAATCCGCGCCTTCTTCGCCATAGGCAGCATAGACCTCTTCCAGGCGCTTCTGCGCGTCGAAGATCACCGACACGCCTTCTTCCACGGCCTGGCGGACGGTCTTTTCCGGATCCAGCTCCGGCTCCTGCGCCAGGTAGCCGACCTTGATGCCCGGCTGCGGACGGGCTTCGCCCTGGAAGTCCTTGTCGACGCCGGCCATGATGCGCAGCACCGTGGACTTGCCCGCGCCGTTCAAGCCGAGCAGGCCGATCTTGGCGCCCGGGAAGAAGCTCAGCGAAATGTCCTTGATGATCTGGCGCTTCGGGGGAACGATCTTGCTGACCCCGTTCATGGTGTAGATGTATTGCATGCTGGCTCCGTGGGCATGCGCGAGACCTGCCCGCTGGGACAGGCGACGCGCAAGGCGTGGTAGGCGTAGATGTTGAGCCGGCTAGTATAGCGGCTTATGTGCAAGGCCTGGTGACAGCAGCGCCGGCCGATTGCGAGCCGATGGCCACGCGTTCGCCACGTTTCATGACCGGAAAACATCGGCACGTTTATCGCGACGTGACGGTGAGTGCCGTCGCAAAACCGCGGGCTGCCACGTAGGTTGGGGTGCGAACCCCAACATCGCCATGCCTGGACGACTCAAATGTTGGGGTTCGCACCCCAGCCTACGTCCACATCTTTTTGATTTGCGGCCAATCTTTGGCCCACCATGCGCAGGGCATCGAGTGCGGCAAGCCCTATCAAGCGAATGCCATAAGTCCGGAGGTGGCCGGCATTCCCCCCGCCCATTACACTTTTAAGTCTCACCCCGCCATGCCACCCCACGAGGCCCGAATGTTCCCGAAGCAGCAAACCATTGCCGGCTATGACGACGAGCTGGCCAAGGCCATTGCCGACGAAGCCCGCCGCCAGGAGGACCACGTCGAGCTGATCGCTTCGGAGAACTATGCCAGCCCGCGCGTGCTGGAAGCCCAGGGCTCCGTACTCACCAACAAGTATGCCGAAGGCTACCCGGGCAAGCGCTACTACGGCGGCTGCGAATACGTGGACGTGGCCGAGCGCCTGGCCATCGAACGCCTGAAGCAGCTGTTCGGCGCCACCTACGCCAATGTGCAGCCGCATTCCGGTTCGCAGGCCAACCAGGCGGTGTACTTCGCGCTGCTCAACCCGGGCGACACCATTCTCGGCATGAGCCTGGCGCACGGCGGCCACCTGACCCATGGCGCCAAGGTCAACATCTCCGGCAAGCTGCTCAACGCGGTGCAGTACGGCGTGAACGAGCAAGGCCTGGTCGATTACGACGAAGTCGAACGCCTCGCGCTCGAGCATAAGCCGAAAATGATCGTGGCCGGCTTCAGCGCGTACTCGCAGGTGATGGACTGGGCGCGCTTCCGCGCCATTGCCGACAAGGTCGGTGCTTACCTGTTCGTCGACATGGCACACGTCGCCGGCCTGATTGCCGCCGGCGTCTACCCCAGCCCGCTGCCGCATGCGCACGTGGTGACGTCCACCACGCACAAGACCCTGCGCGGCCCGCGCGGCGGTTTCGTGATCGCCAAGGACGCGAGCGAAGAACTGGAAAAGAAGCTGCAGTCCATCGTGTTCCCGGGTATCCAGGGCGGTCCGTTGATGCACGTGATCGCTGCCAAGGCGGTTGCGTTCAAAGAAGCGCTGGAACCGGCCTTCAAGGATTACCAGGCGCAGGTGGTGAAGAACGCCAAAGCGATGGCCAAGACCCTGATCGAGCGCGGCTACAAGGTCGTCTCCGGCGGTACCGAAAACCACCTGATGCTGATCGACCTGATCGGCCGCGACGTCACCGGCAAGGATGCAGAAGCGGCGCTCGGCAAGGCGCACATCACCGTCAACAAGAACGCCGTGCCGAACGATCCGCGCTCGCCGTTCGTCACCTCCGGCCTGCGCGTCGGCACGCCCGCCATCACCACGCGTGGCTACAAGGAAGCGGACGTGGTCGAACTCACGCAATGGATCTGCGACGTGCTGGATGCACCGGCCGACGAAAGCGTGATTAAAGCCGTGCGCGAGAAAGTCTCGGCACAGTGCAAGAAATTTCCCGTTTACGGATAAGCATGATGGACACCGTGCACATCGGTTTGATCGGCGATCGCGACGATGGCGTGACAGCGCATCGCGCGATCCCCGTCGCGCTGGCGATGGCGGCCGATGCGACCGGTGTGTCGGTGCAAGTGCAATGGATCGGCACCGGGACGGTGGGCGATGGCCGTGCGCTCGAAGCATTCGATGCGCTGTGGTGCGTGCCGGCCAGTCCGTACCGCAGCATGGATGGCGCCCTGACGGCCATCCGCCATGCACGTGAAGCGCAGGTGCCGTTCCTGGGAACCTGCGGCGGCTTTCAGCACGCCGTGGTGGAATATGCACGCCATGTGCTTGGCTGGGCCGATGCCGAACATGCGGAAACCGCACCGGATGCCGCACGCCCGGTGATCGTGCCACTGAGCTGCGGACTGGTCGAAGTGCGCGACACGGTGAAGCTGCTACCAGGCTCGCACATCGCAGCCATTTATCAAGCTGACGAGATCGAAGAGGGCTATCACTGTCGCTACGGGTTGGGCAGTGGTTTCCGCGAAGCGATTGCCGGCCGGCCGCTACGCGTCGCCGCTGTCGACGAACAGAACGACGTGCGTGCCTTGGAATTGGACGGCCATCCGTTCTTCATCGCCACACTGTTCCAGCACGAACGTGCCGCCCTGCAGGGCGTTTGCCCGCCACTGGTGAAGGCGTTCGTCAGGGCAGCAAGCGAGCAACGTATCGGGAAAGCGGCCTGATGCATTGCCCCTTCTGCCAGCACGAAGACACCCGCGTGATCGACTCACGCCTCGCCGACGATGGTGCCACGGTGCGTCGCCGCCGCGAATGCCCGCAGTGCGGTGAACGCTTCAATACTTTCGAAACGGCGGAGCTGAAACTGCCGGCGATCGTGAAAAGCGGCGAGCGGCGCGAGAGCTTTGACGAACGCAAACTGCGCACCAGTTTTGAACGCGCTTTGCAGAAGCGCCCAGTTGCCAGCCATGACGTGGATGCCGCCGTGCGTGCGGTGATCGATGATCTGCGCAAAAGCGGCGAGCGCGAAGTGCCGTCGCGTTACGTGGGTGAGTTGGTGATGCGCGAGTTGAAGAAACTCGATCAAGTCGCGTACGTGCGCTTTGCGTCGGTCTATCGCAAGTTCGAAGACGTGCATGCGTTCCGCGAAGAAATCGAGAAGCTGGAGCGCGATCTTCCAGGGCTTGAAAGCCTGCAGCTTTCCCTGCTTGGAGAGGCCGGTGCCGCCGCCGCAAAGCGCGGCCACCGAAAAGGCTGAGCCGTAGGTTGGGGTGCGAACCCCAACATTCCGATTCATGCACGCATGGCGATGTTGGGGTTCGCACCCCAACCTACCCGTTAGCGTTAGCCAAGGCTTTCCAGCCATTCGTCATCCGATCCTTCGGCGACACCCTCAAACAAGAAGGTCGACAAATACCGCTCCCCCGTATCCGGCAGCATTGCCAGAATCACGCTGCCTTTCTCGGCCTTCTCTGCATATTGCAGCGCCGCGGCCACGGTGGCGCCGGCAGAAATGCCGACGAAAATCCCTTCTTCCTTCGCCAGTCGACGCGACGTATCGCGAGCGACGACCTCGTCGACCGGCAGGTCGATATCGAACACCTTGCGATTGAGCACCTCGGGCACGAAGTCGGGTGTCCAGCCCTGGATCTTGTGCGGTTGCCATGGCTTCTCCTGCAGCATCGATGCGCCGGCCGGTTCGGAGACCACGATCTTCACCTCCGGCCGGGCAACCTTCAGCACCTCGCCCACACCGGTGAGCGTGCCGCCGGTGCCCCAACCGGTGACGAACGCATCCAGCCGCTTGCCGGCAAAATCGCGCAGGATTTCCGCGGCGGTCGTGTTGCGGTGGTAAGCCGGGTTGGCCTGGTTCTGGAATTGCCGCGCCAGGAACCAGCCATGCTTTTTCGCCAGTTCCTCCGCCCGCCGCACCATCCCGGTACCGCGTTCGGCGGCGGGTGTCAGGATGACCCTCGCGCCGTAAGCGCGCATCAACTTGCGCCGCTCGATCGAGAAGGTCTCCGTCATGACCGCCACGAATTTGTAGCCGCGAGAGGCGCACACCATCGCCAAGGCAACACCGGTATTGCCGGAGGTAGCTTCCACCACCGTATCGCCGGGCTTGAGCAGGCCCTGTTTTTCCGCATCGAGAATGATCGCGATAGCCAGGCGGTCTTTGACCGAGCCACCAGGATTGAAGGCTTCCACCTTCGTGTACAACGTCACGTGCGAAGGCGCCACGCGGTGCAGGCGAACGATAGGCGTGTTGCCGATGGTGTCGAGGATGTTCTCGTAGATCATGACCCTGGCCCTTTCACAAGTAAGATTTCTAGGCTACTCCCGATCTCGCCAGCGCGACAAATGCCTGGCGATCACTCACACTGACGATCTTGCATATCCATATTCAGACGCTTCCATGACAGTTTCCGTGGTCGATGCTATGCACATGGCCCAGGCGCTGCGCCTGGCCGAACGCGGTCTCTACACCACGCAGCCCAATCCGCGCGTGGGCTGCGTGATTGCCCACGGCGAACGGGTAGTGGGGCAGGGCTGGCACGTACGCGCTGGCGAACCGCATGCCGAGGTATATGCCTTGCGCGAGGCGGGCGCGGAAGCTCGCGGGGCCACCGCGTATGTCACGCTGGAACCCTGTGCGCATCATGGCCGCACGCCCCCCTGCGCCGATGCCTTGATCACCGCCGGTGTCGGCCGGGTGGTCATCGCCGCCGAAGACCCGTTTCCGCAGGTGGCCGGGCAGGGCATCGCCAAGCTGCGCGCCGCGGGCATCACTGTGGAAAGCGGCTTGATGCGGGAAGCTGCGCGCGAGATCAACATCGGTTTCTTCAGCCGGATCGAACGCCATCGTCCCTGGGTGCGCGTGAAATTGGCGATGAGCCTGGATGGCCGTACCGCGTTGGCGAACGGCGAATCGAAATGGATTACCGGCGAGGCCGCACGCGAGGATGTGCACCGTTGGCGTGCGCGCAGTTCGGCGATCCTTACCGGCGTCGGGACGGTGCTTGCCGACAATCCGCAGCTCACCGTGCGGTTGCCCGCAGAAGGCGAATCATCCAATCCCAGCTATTCGCCCTGGCGAGTCGTCCTTGACCGCCATCTGCGCACGCCCGCAGGCAGCCACGTTTTGGACGGCCAAACGCCCACGCTGGTTCTGCACTCAACATCGGCAAGCATGACGGACGACCGTTTCGCGCGAGTGGAGCGCATCGCCCTCGCCGAACAAAACCAGGCGCTCGACCTGCATGCCGTACTGGCCCTGCTGGCTGGCCGCGGCTGCAGCGAATTGCATGTCGAAGCCGGGCCCACCTTGTGCGGCGCCTTGTTTGCTGCGGGCCTGGCCGACGAACTGCTGATCTACATGGCGCCGCTGTTGCTGGGCGATACGGCAAAACCTTTGTTGACCTTGCCACCGCTGGCCGATATGGCTGCGCGCTGGAAGCTCAACATATTGGATACCCGCGCTATCGGCCAGGATTTGCGCCTGCGCTTACGGCCTGCTGCTTGAAACCATGGCAACGCATCGGAGTGATGACGACATGACCACGGCAACCATTCGCTGGGGCATCATCGGTTGCGGTGACGTCACCGAAATCAAAAGCGGTCCGGCCTTCAATCGCGTCGAAGGTTCAATGCTGATGGCCGTTATGCGTCGCGACAGCGGCAAGGCGCGCGACTATGCGCAACGACATGGCGTACCGCGCTGGTATGACGATGCCGCAGCCTTGATCGCTGATCCCGACGTCGACGCGGTCTATGTCGCCACGCCGCCTTCCACGCACCAATCATATGCATTGATGGCGATTGCAGCCGGCAAGCCGGTCTACGTGGAAAAGCCGATGGCGCGCGATCATGCCGAATGCCAGGCGATGCTTCTAGCCGGCCAAAGCGCGGGCGTGCCGGTATTCGTCGCGTACTACCGTCGCTGCCTGCCGCGCTTCCGCAAAGTGCGCGAACTGCTGTTCGACCAACCGGCGATCGGTGCGCCGCGCATAGTCAATGTCGTGCTGCACGAGCCGCACCATCCGCGCTATCACGATCCGGCCCATTTGCCCTGGCGCGTGCAACCGGCGCTTTCAGGCGGCGGTATCTTTATGGACCTCGCGTGCCATACCTTGGATCTGCTCGATTGGCTGTTCGGGCCTGTCGTCTCGGCCGGCGGACAAGCCAGCAATCAGCTTGGCGCTTATCCCGCCGAAGATAATGTCGCCATGTCCTTTGCGTTCGGCACCGGCATGCTGGGCACCGGCATGTGGAATTTCGGCAGCTATAAACACGAAGACCGGGTGGAAGTGATCGGCGATGCGGGGCGCATCGTGTTCGCCACGTTCGGCGACGGCCCGATCCGTGTGGAGAATGCGCAAGGCATGCAGGAATACACCATCGCGAACCCTGCGCACATTCAGCAGCCCTTGATCGAAACCATCGTCGCGGAACTGCGCGGGCAAAAAGGCGCTTGCCCCTCCACGGCAGCATCAGCGGCCCGCACCAGCTGGGTGATGGACCAGGTGTTGCGCGATTACCGGCAGCGGACGGGACAGTCACGCGGGCTGGAATGAAACCGTAGGTTGGGATGGATTCCCAGCCTACGTGGCTTCGTCAGCATCCTTGCGTGCTTGATGTCATCGCGAAAAATCGATGCCGATTTTTCCAAAATGCTTGCCGCTCGTCAGGTGACCCATTGCGGCCTGCAATTGCTCGAACCCATAGACGCTATCAAGCACCGGCTGCAGTCGCGTCGCTTCCAGCGCTGCCACCATGCGTTCGTGCTGTTCCAGCGAGGCCACCGAAATGCCTTGCACGTGCACGCGCTTGAGAATGATCGGAAGCAGCGAGGCCTGCAGGTCGCCACCACCCAGAAAACCCACCACGCCGACGAAACCATGCATGCTTACGGCTTCCAGCGATTGCGCAAACGTGGAAGCACCGACGGTTTCGATCACGGCGTTTACGCCCCCGCCACCGGTCGCTTCGCGCACGGCACGGCTCCATTGCGGCGTGGTGCGATAGTTGATGCCGATATCCGCACCAAGCGCCTTGCCTTGCGCGATTTTTTCATCGCTTGATGAAAGCAGGATCACCTTCGCGCCGCGCAACTTGGCCAGTTGCAACGCAAAGATCGATACGCCGCCGGTGCCCAGCACCAGCACGGTTTGGCCCGTTGTGACGCGCGCCTGTTCCAGCACTTGCCACGCAGTGAGCGCGGCAATCGGCAACGTCGCGGCCTGCAGTGCTGTCATGTGCGATGGCGCAGGTGCTAGCGAGTAGGCGTCGAAGTTGGCGAACTCGCGCATCACGCCTTCGGCCGGGCCGCCGATGTCAGCGCCCTCCCATTCCGGGCGCATGGCGCCGCCGAGCCAGCGCGACTTGTAGAACGTGGTGACGCGGTCGCCGGGTTTGAAGCGCGTTACCGCCTCACCGACTTCCACTACCGTGCCGGCACCGTCGGAGATGGGAGCGATCGGCAGATTCACGCCGCGATACAGATTGCCGCTGATCAACAGGTAATCGCGGTAATTGAGCGAAGCCGCTTCCATGCGCACCAGCACTTCGGTCGGCTTGGGGCGAGGGGTGGGAAGGTCGGCGAGTTTCAGGTGATCGAGGCCGAAGGCGGTGAGCTGGATGCTGCGCATGACGGTGTTCCTTGCGGGGAGAGGGCGCCATCGTCTGCCTTTCCGGCAAAGATGATAATCTCCAGCCAATACATATCTTTTGTTCATGGCATGAACAAATCATTCGAGTTGACGCCCGGCCGCCTGCGCGAGTTGCGCGGCTTTGCCGCGGCGGCCAGGCTGCTCAATTTTTCCCAGGCAGCACGCGTGGCCGGCTGCACGCCTTCCGTGCTCAGCCGGCGCATCGCCTCGCTGGAAAAAGCCGTCGGCGATGCGCTGTTTTTACGCACTACCCGGCGCATGACGCTCACCCGGCGCGGCGAGCAACTGCTTGCCTATTGCGAGCGGCTGGAAGCGGTGATGGCTGAACTCGCGGTCAACCTGCGGCCAAGCGGCGGCGAGCTGGCCGGTCGCTTGTGCGTGCATTTGCCGGCCGCCTACGGAAGGTTTCGCGTTGCGCCGCTGCTTGGCCAATTCATGCGCAGTCATCCGCAAGTGCGGATCGAAGCCACCTACGATGATGCGTACGTCGATCTGGTCGAGGCCAAGGTGGATCTGGCCTTGCGCGTCGGCAAACTCGCCGATGCACGTGCGGTGGCGCGGCGAGTGGGCAGCATGCGCCGCTACCTTTGCGCCGCGCCGGATTACCTGTCATCGGCCCCGCCGGTGAAAGATCCCGCCGATCTCAGGCAGCACCGCTGCATTGCTTTCACCGGCTTGCGTACCGGCACCTTGTGGCACTTCGCGCAGCAGCGGCGGCGGCGCTCGGTACGGATCGATCCGGTGCTGACCTGCAACGATTCGCTGGCCGTGCGCGATGCCATCCTGGCCGGCGTGGGCCTGGGCATCCAGGGCGATTACATGGCCGACGCGCTGGTGGCCGATGGCCGGCTGGTGGAAGTACTGCCGGATTGGCCGCTGCCGAGTTCGCCGATTCATCTGCTCTGGCTGCCCGGCGCGGATCGCGCACCGGCGGTGCGCAGCCTGATCGACTTTCTGGTGGATGCGTTGGCGGGGGCGGAGTAAGCCGTGCCGCACCGGCGACTTTGGAAAATCGTCCGGTGCTAAACTTCGCCGGCCGATTTCGGCACTCACACCACAAACGTCTTCAGGGCGGGGCGAAATTCCCCACCGGCGGTAGGGGCGGCAACGCCCGAGCCCGCGAGCGCTTCCGGTCTACCGGAAGGTCAGCAGATCCGGTCAGAAGCCGGAGCCGACGGTCACAGTCCGGATGAAAGAAGACGGCATCATGCATCGCATGGCGATGCGTGTGCCATTTGCCTTGGGGCGTTCCCACAACAGGTATTTCGTGGAGAACGTTCATGTCTAAGCATTACAACCAAGTTCCAGCCATCTCCCTAAGGGAGGTGCGCTGATGTTTACCGGCATCATTCAAAGCGTCGGCCGCATTGTGCGGTTGGAGCCGCGTGGCGGTGACGTGCGGTTGCATGTCGATACCGCCGATCTTGATCTTTCCGATGTTCAACTGGGCGACAGCATTGCCGTATCCGGGGCGTGCCTGACGGTGATCGCGCTGGCGTCGCGCGGCTTTGCTGCCGACGTGTCCAACGAGACGTTGTCGCTCACCACGCTGGGCAAACACAAGCCTGGCGATCCGGTAAACCTGGAAAAGGCACTCAGGCTTGCCGACCGTTTGGGCGGCCATCTGGTGTCCGGCCATGTCGATGGCCTGGGCAACGTGGTTTCGATTGCGCCGGACGGCCGTTCGCAGCGCTGGACGTTCGAAGTGCCTGCACCGCTTTCGCGCTACATCGCCTCGAAAGGCTCCGTGTGCATCGATGGCACCAGCCTCACGGTCAACGAAGTCAATGGCCATCGCTTCGGCGTCAATCTTATTCCGCATACGGTGGAACACACGGTCTTCCATGCACGGAAGGCGGGCGATGCGGTAAATATCGAAGTAGATGTGGTGGCGCGTTACGTGGAGCGCTTGATCGGTGGCGGAGAAGCGTCGCGCATCGACGAGACGTTTCTCAAGCAGCACGGTTTTGCATAAGTCCCCGAGGAACAAACCATGGCATTCAACACCATCCCCGAAATCCTCGAAGACATCCGCGCCGGCCGCATGGTCGTGATCGTCGACGACGAAGACCGCGAGAACGAGGGCGATCTGATCATGGCCGCGCAAATGGTGCGGCCCGAAGACATCAACTTCATGGTGCGCGAAGCACGCGGCCTGTTGTGCCTGACGCTGACTGAGCAGCGCACGCGCCAGCTTGGCCTGCGCCCGATGGTGAGCGACAACACCTCGCCGTATCACACCAACTTCACCGTCTCGATCGAGGCGGCCGAAGGCGTCACCACCGGCATCTCCGCGCATGACCGCGCACGCACTATCCAGGTGGCAGTGAAGTCGGATGCAAAACCTCAGGACCTCGCGCAGCCTGGTCACGTGTTTCCGCTGACCGCACAGCCCGGCGGCGTACTGACGCGTGCCGGCCACACCGAAGCCGGTTGTGACCTTGCTGCGCTCGCTGGCCTGGAGCCGTCATCCGTATTGATCGAGGTACTGCACGAAGACGGCTCGATGGCACGCCGCCCCGAACTGGAAATTTTCGCGAAGAAGCACGGGCTCAAGATCGGCTCCATCGCCGACCTGATCCGCTATCGCCTGGAAACGGAAAAAACCGTGCAGCGCGTGTACGAGGAAGACGTGCAGACCGAGTTCGGCTCGTTCCGCCTGTTGGCGTATCGCGACGCAATCCGCCATGGCCTGCACTTCGCCCTGGTGCGCGGTACCGTGGATGACGGCCAGCCGGTATTGAGCCGCGTGCACGTGCGCAACACCTTGTCCGACGTGTTGCATCTGCAGCGCGAAGATCTCGGCCTCACCGTCACCGCTGCCCTGCGCCGCATCGCCGACGAAAATCGCGGCGTGTTGCTGGTGCTGTCCGGCGAGGACACGGCAGAAGCGCTGTTGCGCCGACTCAACCGGCAGCCCGCGTTGCAGGAGCCCAGCGACCAGCACCAGGAATGGCGGCAGCTTGGCCTCGGTGCGCAGATCCTCACCGACCTGGGTGTGCATCGCCTGCGCGTGCTGGGTACGCCGCGCAAGCTGGTGGGGCTGGGCGGATATGGGTTGGAGTTTGTCGAATACGCCGAATAGGGGCAGGGCTGCAACGCAGTGGGAGGCCACTGGCTTCCCCGTCGCCCCGGCGAACGCCGGGGCCCAGTGTCTTTGCTCTTCCTGCGTTGCCAGCTTCGCCTTCAAGGATCGTAAGCGTGGCTGACCATATTCATCACTGCCGCCCAGCTCGCTTCGTGGCATCCTTCGACCGGTTGACACCAGCCCGAAGGAATCAGGATGAAGCTCGCCCGCCTGTCGCGTACCGCCGCTTTTGCCCGTACCGCCCTGTTCACCGCACTTTCGCTGGCCTGCCTGACACCAGCCTTGGCCGACCAGGGTGCCTCTCCGGACCAGCGCGCCGACAAGCTGCTCAAGCGCATGTCGCTCGAAGACATGCACCACATGGTGCAAAGCTACAACGACATGATGACCCTGCAGCAACCGCCGGGCAGCATGGGTGCGGCGGGCTACGTGCCAGCGTTGCCGAAGCTCGGCATTCCCGCCATGCAGCAGAACGACGCCGGCATCGGCGTGCATAACTATCCCATCGACCAGGGGCCGGGCAAGCAACCCAAGCATGTGCGTGGCGAAGAGGGCAACACCACGCCGCTGCCTTCCACCCTGGGCATCGCCGCCAGTTGGAATCCGCAGGTGGCTTACGCCGGCGGCCGCATGATCGGTGGCGAGGCGCACCGGCAAGGCATCAATGTATTGCTGGCCGGCGGCATCAACCTTACGCGCGAGCCGCGCGATGGCCGCACCTTTGAATATCTCGGCGAAGATCCGTTGCTCGCATCGCGCATCGACGGTGGCGAAATCCGCGGCATCCAGTCGCAGCACGTCATTTCCACCATCAAGCATTACGCCTTGAACGATCAGGAAACCAACCGCCTGACCGTCAGTGCCAACATCGACGAAGCCGCGATGCGCGAATCGGATCTGCTCGCGTTCGAATTGGCGATCGAAGACGGCCATCCCGGCTCGGTGATGTGCGGCTACAACAAGGTCAACGGCGTGTGGGATTGCTCCAACACGCATCTGTTGACCGACATTCTCAAAGGCGACTGGAAATACCCGGGCTGGGTGATGACCGATTGGGGTGCCGATCACGGCGTGCAGGATGCGATGGCCGGCACCGACCAGGTCTCCGGTATCGATCACACCACCGGCTTCAGCCTGGGGCAGACGTACAGCAGCTTCGGCGCACCGCTGCTGCAGGCCATCCAGAAGGGCGATATTCCGAAAAGCCGCCTGGAAGACATGACGCATCGCATCCTGCGCTCCATGTATGCAGTGGGTTTGTTCGAGCATCCGCCGGAGAAAAAGCCGTTGGATGTCGAAGCCGATGCGCTCGTGTCACAGCACGCCGCGGAAGAAGGGATCGTGCTGCTGAAGAACGATCACGATCAATTGCCGCTGCACAAGGACATCAAGACCATCGCCATCATCGGCGGCCATGCCGATGCCGGCGTGCTCTCCGGTGGCGGCTCGGCGGAAGTGTGGCCGATTGGTGGCCCGGCGATTCCGGCGGTGAAAGGCCCGGATTGGCAGTGGAAGGTCTATGACCCCTCATCGCCGATGAAATCGCTGCAGAAGCTGCTGCCGAACGCGAAGATCGCCTACGACGACGGCAGTGATCCGGCAAAAGCAGCAGCCTTGGCGAAATCTTCCGACGTCGCCATCGTCTTTGCCACGCAGTGGACCTGCGAAGGTATCGACCAACCGAATCTGGCATTGCCGGACAACCAGGATGCCTTGATCGAAGCCGTTGCCGCCGCCAACACGCATAGCGTGGTGGTGCTGGAAAACGGCGGTCCGGTGAAGATGCCGTGGTTATCGAAGGTCGATGCCGTGGTCGAAGCCTGGTTCCCCGGCGCACGCGGTGGTGAAGCGATTGCCGGCGTGCTCACCGGCAAGGTCAATCCGTCCGGCCACTTGCCCGTCACCTTCCCGCAGGGCGAACAGCAACTGCCGCGTGTGCTGATCACTCAAGAGCAGGAAGTCAATTACAACATCGAAGGCGCCGCCGTCGGCTACAAGTGGTTCGACAAGAAAAACCTGCAGCCGCTGTTCCCGTTCGGTTTCGGTCTTTCGTACAGCCGCTTCGACTACAGCGACCTGCACGTCAGCACGCAAGGCGATCATGTGACGGTGAGCTTCAAGGTCAGCAATGTCGGTCAGCGCGAAGGCAAGGATGTGCCGCAGGTTTACGTGAGCTTGCCGGACGGTCTTGGCGAAGCGCCGCATCGGCTGGCAGGGTTCGAGAAGGTGTCACTGCAGCCGGGACAGAGCCGTACCGTGTCCGTCACCATCGACCCGCGCTTGCTGGCAACGTTCGATGTGCCGGGGCATCAGTGGAAGATTGCGGCAGGTAGTTATCCGATCCAGGTCGGGCATTCGTCGCGCGATTTCGTGCTCAATGGCGCGGCGGCGGTGGCCGCATCGACGATGGCACCCTGATATCTCGCAATGCGATTTTTAGGCTGGGATGAAATCCCAGCATCAGGGAGTTCGAGAAAGCTGGGATTTCATCCCAGCCTACGTGCTACGCGCTGGTGTTGAACTGTCCCGACAATAGGCCGTGATCCAGCTCAATCACGCCATGGTTCGGGCTTAGTCTGACCATGGGATGGTATAGAGTGCTTTTTCCCAACGGAATGTCGAGGCAAGTCTTCTCCATGTCGGCCCCCGTCGCTTGCCATGTCCGCCTGATCGCCCCCTCCGGCTACCCGCACGACCGCGATGCCATGACACGCGGCATCACGCGCCTGAGCGATGCCGGCTGCCTGGTGGAAGGCGTGGACGTGATCGATCGCACCGAGCTGCGCTATGCCGGCAGCGACGTGCAACGTGCGGCTGACATCAACAAACTCGCCGCGCTGGATGCCTTGCCGGATATCGCCATGTCGATTCGCGGCGGCTACGGTGCCACGCGTTTGCTCGAACATCTGCATTACGACGCCTTGCGCGAACGTCTCGCCGGACAATCCTTCGCCTTGGTCGGCCACAGCGATTTCACGGCACTGCAAATGGCGCTGTACGCCAAGAGCGGCCTGATCACGTTCGGTGGCCCCATGCTTGGCCCGGATTTCGGCGCGCAGCGGCTCAGCCCGCTGACCTGGCGGCATTTCTGGCGCACGCTCAGTTCGCCCCACGGCAATGCCAGCTGGGATTGCGGAGAGCAAACGGAGCTGGCGGTGGAGGGACCGCTGTGGGGCGGCAATCTGGCCATGCTGTGCAGCCTGCTGCAGACGCCGTACTTCCCGCGCATCGAGGGTGGCATCCTGTTCGTGGAAGACATCGGCGAGCCACCGTTCCGCATCGAGCGGTTGCTTTATCAGCTGCACTTGTCCGGCGTGCTGAAACAGCAGCGAGCGCTGATCCTGGGCCACTTCACGCATTGCCGCCCGGCTCCTTACGACAACGGTTACGACCTGGCCGACGGTTTCGACCAGATCCGGCGCATCGCCGGCATTCCGGTGCTGTCGGGCATGCCGTTCGGCCACGAGGCGGACAAGTTCACGCTGCCGTTCGGCGTGCCGGCGCGGCTGCGTGTGGTGGGGCGGCGGGCCAGCCTGGATTTCCATGGCTACCCGCATCTGCGCCGGTCTCACGAACCTTCCATGGCCTGACGGGCACTCAGTAGGCTGGGATGAAATCCCAGCATCGGAAACCGCAATAAAGCTGGGATTTCATCCCAGCCTACGTGGTACTCGCCAAAACCCGTAAAATAGCCCGCTCGCCATGGGCAGGCCGCCCATCACAGGAATCCACGCAGCATGAAAGTCATCGAAGGCGATTTCGCCACGCCCAAGGGTCGTTTTGCCATTGTCGCCGGCCGCTTCAACGGCTTTGTCGTCGAACCGCTGGTTGCAGGTGCACGCGACGCACTGGTGCGCCACGGCGTGAGTGACGATGCCATCGATGTGATCCGCGTGCCGGGCGCATGGGAAATCGGCCTGGCCGCGCACAAGCTGGCGCACTCGGGCAAATACGCCGCAGTGATCGCGCTGGGTGCGGTGATCCGCGGTTCCACTCCGCATTTCGATTTCGTCGCCGGTGAATGCGCCAAGGCGCTGACCCAGGCCGCTTTGGGTTCGGGCGTGCCGGTGTCCTTCGGCGTGCTCACCACCGACACCATCGAGCAGGCCATCGAACGCTCCGGCACCAAGGCCGGCAACAAGGGCGCCGATGCCGCGATCGCCGCGCTCGAGATGGTCAACCTGTACGGAAAGCTGTAATGCACCCGCGTCCCGAAGGCATCGATCTCGCCGCGCGCTCGCGCGCCCGCCGCCGCGCCCTGCAGGCGCTGTACGCCTGGCAGATGAGCGGCAGCTCGATGAAATCGGTGATCGAGCAGTTCCGCCACGAGCAGGACATGGAAGTGGCGGACCTGGAGTACTTCGAAGATCTGCTGCGTGGCGTGGAGCAGCACGTTGCCGAGCTGGATGAAGCGCTCAAGCCGTACATCGATCGTGACGTCGAGCAGATCGATCCGATCGAGCGCGCCGCGCTGCGATTGGCGGCGTACGAGCTGACACATCGGCTGGACGTGCCGTATCGCGTGATCATCAACGAGGCGATCGAAGTGACCAAGCGCTTCGGGGCGGATCACGGGCACAGCTATGTGAATGGCGTGCTGGATAAGTTGGCGGCGCAGGTTCGCGGGGCGGAGAAACGGGGCTGACGTAGGTTGGGGTGCGAACCCCAACATGGCCCTTTCCATGCAGCGTGACGTTGGGGTTCGCACCCCAACCTACGGCGTCAACGCAAGATCAGGCATCACGCAAGGGAGCAGGCAGTTCCATGGAATTCTCCCTCATCGATCGCATCCGCGATCTCACCGCACAAGCTCGTGACGATGTGCGCCTGGGCATCGGCGATGATGCGGCGCTGCTTGCCGTGCCGCCCGGCCAGGAGTTGGCAGTCGCTATCGACACTATGGTCGAAGGCGTGCATTTCCCCGTCGGCACGGCGGCTGCCGACATCGGCTGGAAAGCGCTGGCCGTCAATCTTTCCGATCTTGCCGCGATGGGTGCCACGCCGGCCTGGGCGTTGTTGGCATTGACCTTGCCGAAGGCCGATGTCGCCTTTATCGACGGTTTTGCCGCGGGTTTTGCGCAACTCGCGCAACCGTACCGGCTTGCGCTGGTGGGTGGCGATACTACGCGTGGCGCATTGACGATCAGCGTGGCCGTGCATGGTTTCGTGCCGCCCGGCAAGGCGCTCACGCGCTCGGGTGCGCAAGCGGGCGACGTCGTGCTGGTGACCGGCACGTTAGGCGATGCCGCCGCCGGATTGCAGTGCGTACAACGGCATCGCCGTAGCGATGATGCACAAACCCGTTATCTGATCGAACGCCTTAACCGGCCCACGCCACGCGTCGCCGCAGGCCTGGCCCTGCGCGACCGCGCGAGCGCATGCATCGATGTTTCCGATGGCCTGCTTGCCGATCTCGGCCACATCTGCGCATCCAGCCATGTTGGCGCCGAACTCGATGCCGCGATGTTGCCGCGTTCATCGGCGCTGCTCGATCTGTTCGACGAAACTACCTCGCGCGACTTCGCCCTCAGCGGCGGCGACGATTACGAATTGTGCTTCACCGTGCCGGCACAGCAGGTTGCCGCCGTGCAAGCCGATCTGGCCAAGCTCGGTTGCGGCGCGACGCGCATCGGCCGCGTGGTGGAAGGCGAGGGCATCATCGTGCGCGATCGCGACGGACATCCACTCGCATCGAGCCGGCAAGGCTGGGATCACTTCAACGCATGAGCGAACGCAAAGTTCTTACGCCAGCCCAACGCCGCGAGCTGCTCTCGACGCCGGCCGGCTGGCTCGCATGCGGCTTCGGTTCGGGACTCGCACCCGTAGCGCAAGGCACCTTCGGTTCGCTCGCGGCGATCCTGCCCTGGCTGTTGTTGCGCCAGCTTTCGTTGCCGCTTAACGGGCTGGTGATCGTCGTGGGTTTTGCCCTCGGCGTATGGGCTTGCGATGTCGCCGGCCGTGCCTTGGGCGTGGATGACCACCGCAGCCTGGTGTGGGATGAATTCATCGGCCAATGGATCGCCTTGTTGCCTGCGCTGCTGGCGCCGTGGTGGGCGGTCGTGCTCGGCTTTGCGTTGTTCCGTCTGTTCGACGTGTGGAAGCCGTGGCCGATCCGCTACCTGGACAAACACCTGAAAGGTGGATTCGGCGTGATGGTGGATGATGTCATCGCCGGTGTGTTTGCCGCGATCGTGTTGAAGCTGGTGCTCGCTTACGCATGAAGCTCGTAGGCTGGGATGACAATCCCAGCTTCATGTTTGCGGATGCTGGGATTGTCATCCCAGCCTACGCGTCGACGTTCTTGGGTTACTTCCACGGACCTTGTTATCGTAGGCGCCTCTTCCAGGTATCCAAGGTGAGTCGCCATGAGCATGGCATGGACGAAAAGGCTGGCAGTCGCGGCGATCGTGTCGCTGCTTGCAGCCGCCTGCGCCGCGCACGCACAAGATGCGCAGCCGCAGCCACAACCAGCACAACCTCAGGCGCCCGCTGCGGATGCATCGGCCTATCTCACGCAGCACTTCAGCTTCGACGCACTCGCGCCGGACGTGCAAGCCGCGATCGCGCGCGCGAATCTTGCACCTGTTCCTTTCACCAAAATCACCCTGCATACCAGTGATACGGCCACGTCGCCCGATCATCCGCAACCGTCCAAGTTCAGCACGGCGATGACCTTGGAAAATGCGGGCCATGGCTTGGTGCGTCGCGTGGAAGCGGTGCAGGACGACAAAGGCAATACGGTGGCGACGCAGTTGGAACTGACCTATCGCGGCTATTTCTCATTCCTGACGCAGGGCATTCCGCCGCAAGCCAACGCCATTCCGCCCGTGCAGGCCGTGCGCAAGGTGCTGCGTTTCGATACCGGCAGCAACGGTCACTTGGCCTTCGTCTATCTCTATGGCATGACGGGCGGACAAACCTTCCCGGATCCTGGACAGTTCCTGTGTGACAGCGGCAAGAGCTACAGCGCATCGCAGCTCAATCCATCCATCGAAGGGCAGGCCATCGAGTTGAACTGCCGCATGATCGACACCAACGGCATCGAGACGGACAAGGTCACCCTCGCTTATCTCGACAAATATGCCGTTGCCGTCACCTTGCGTTCGCATAATGCACAACGGACGGTGGACAGCACCGTCGTCGATTTCAACGTCCATTGACATGCATCGATAACGCGCAACGGAGAGTCATGCCATGCAATACCGTCGCCTTGGCCGTACCGGCTTGCAGCTGTCCGCGCTGTCGTTCGGCGCATGGGTTACGTTCGGCCGCCAGGTAGGCCGTGCGGAAGCGCGCGATTTGCTCGCCATGGCCTGGGATCATGGCGTCAACTTTTTCGACAACGCCGAAACCTATAACCACGGCGAAGCCGAGCGCCTGATGGGTGATGTGCTGGCGGACCTGCGCTTTCCGCGCGACAGCTATTGCGTGTCGAGCAAGGTGTATTTCGGTGCGGCGGAAAAACCACGGCCGACACAGCGTGGCTTGTCGCGCAAACATGTGATCGAAGCCTGCCACCAGGCGCTGGAACGTCTGCGCGTGGGACATCTGGATCTCTATTTCTGCCATCGCCCCGATCCGGAAACGCCGATCGAAGAAACCGTCGCCGCGATGGATACGCTGATTCGCCAGGGCAAAGTGCTGTACTGGGGTACCAGCGAATGGCCTGCCGCGGCGATCCATGAAGCGCACCGCATCGCGCAAGCCATGCACATGTACGCGCCGGTGGTGGAACAGCCGCAATACAACCTGCTGCATCGCGAACGCGTGGAGCAGGAGTACGCGCCGCTCTATGCCAGCTACGGCATGGGAACCACCATCTGGTCGCCATTGGCTTCCGGTTTGTTGAGCGGCAAATACAACCAAGGTATTCCGGACGGCTCACGCCTCACCCAGCCGGGTTACGAGTGGTTGCGCGACATGGTGCTGGGCGAAGGCGAAGAACGCGTAGCTAAGGTGAAGCACCTGCCCGCGATTGCTGCAGAAGTGGGCGCAACGCCAGCGCAACTTGCGATTGCCTGGTGCCTCGCCAATCCGAACGTATCGACCGTGCTGCTCGGTGCAAGCAAGAAGGAGCAGTTGGAGCAGAACCTTGGTGTGCTCGAATTGTTGCCGCGGTTCGATCTTGCTTTGAAAGAAAGGATCGAGCAGGCGTTGGCGTAACCGCGGGTTGTGCCAAGCCGATTCACAAACTGCTTGATCAAGGACGAGAGCGGCATTTGCCGCTCTCGTCGATAGAACCTTGATCAATGTCCGTTTGTTGCCGTTCCGTCAGCCGCGAAACCCACTCCCGCGGCGACAAAGCTCCAGCTATTGCCGTTATCAGTGCTATAGAGACTAAACGTTACTGGTAAGGCCTGGAAAAGCCCCGTACCCGTGAAGTGACAGCTGGATACGGGGTTGAAGGTGACAGTTTCCGTTTGATCAACGATTACGGTGCCGGCCACTGTTGCGAAACTGAGGGTGATATTAGCGACATTCGGAGCAGTGAAGCTGGCCCGGCCTGCGCCAAAAACGGGCGTTGTCGCCAGTGCTACTTGGTTAGCCTTGAGAATGAAGTTGCCGGTGAGGGCACTGCAGGGGCTGGAGCTTTGAGCCATCGCATGGCCCGCAAACAACAACGCGCACAAACATGCTAGACGTTTCATGCTGCTCTTCTTGTTGGCCGCACGATGCGGCTGCTAGGTGCTAAGGCGCCCAACACATGCGAGCTGCGCGCGCGATCACGAAAGAAACGGTGACAGACTGCAGAAACGGGGCCATGTCGTGTCATGCAACGTCGCTATCCGTGGTGTGCGTTGAAGCGACGCAGGCTGGAATGACAATCCCTGCACTCTAAAACCGGTCAAAGCCGGCGTTGTGATCCTAGCCTGCGTAGCTGACGCTATCGTCTATGGCCTTAAGGCACCTTGTCACCCGTACCGTTGAGCGCGATGCCAGGACCGTAAGCGATAAGCACAACCTTATTGCCGTCGGGCGAAACATGGCCTCTGACAGTTACGGGTATGCCTGCGAGAATCGCGTTGGCGGTCAGACTGCAGTCGCTGTTGACAGTGTAGGCAATGGTTTCCGCCGTGGTTCCATTCAAGAGACCGCCGCTTTCCGTGTAGCTGAAGTTGGCATTGATTGTCCCGGCCCCGTTGGAGGCAACCAGTGCTTCGACAAAAATGTTCACTCCGGCGGCGAGGGTTCCGTTTTTGCTGGAAGCGATGTAGTTGCCCGATAGCGTTGCATTGGAACAAGTGGTCTGAGCCATCACATGGCCCGCAAAGAACAGTGCGCACAAACATGCTAGACGTTTCATGCTGCTCTCCTTGTTGGCCGCACGATGCGGCGGGGCGATGCAAAAGCGCGAAGAGCCTGCAGGATGCGAGTGCGATCACGAAAAAAACGGGGACGCGTTGAAGAAAGCGCTACAGGGATACGTATCCACGGCCATGTACCTGCGATGTAGGCTGGGATGAAATCCCAGCGCTTGTTTGGCACGGCGATGCTGGGATTTCATCCCCGCCTACGATGGCGCATGTGCCTGTGTACTGCTCGGTGCAAGCAAGAAGGAACAGTTAGAACAGAACCTTGCCGCGCTGGAATTGCTGCCGCGTTTCGATCTGGCTTTGAAGGACCGGATCGAGCGCGCGCTGGCATGATCGTAGGTTGGGTTAGTGCAGCGTAACCCAGCAAGTCGCGCGGGAATGTTGGGTTAGGCTGCGCTAACCCAACCTAAGCACTGGCTTGAAGATTTGCTTGAACCACGGGCGAGAGCGACAGTTGTCATTCCCGCCCGTGAGCATGGATCCGTTCACCCTCGTTGCCGTCCCGTTGATCGCGGCGCCGATCCCATAAGCAACAAGGGTCATCCTGCTGCCTCACTATCCGGGGCGCGTATTGAAGCGACGTAGGCTGGGATGACAATCCCAGCATTCGCAAACCTGTCAAAGCCGGGATTGTCATCCCAGTCTACGTGACGGCTTTCGATCGCCGTCGCCGAGGCAACCTTTTTCGTTTTGGCTGACACAGACTTTTTGCTTTATGAGGGTTTTGCGCCCGGTGTGATCGTGCCGGGCGACCGTATGCACCTGACTCCAGCTTGGAGATCATATGAATAGCGCATCGTATGAGTGCACGAACCAGCCGTCGTTAAGCTCCAGCAAAATCCATATTCACACCGGTCCTTACGCCGGCCATGTGGATTTCTTCGCCCTGGATACGCGCGATAGCGACGGCGGCACTTCGACCGACGCCACCCGACAGGGCGCGGGATGACGAATGCGGCGTGGCCGCTTGACTCACAAATGAGAATCATTATCATCCATTCGTCCCTCGACGATGGAGTTCCCCATGTCCACGACCGGCACGCTACTTACCCTTTCGCGCCTGCCGCAGCTACCCCTGCTGTCCCGTTCGGATGAGCCCGATGCCCCGGCATCACCGCCGATTCGCCGCATTTCCAGCCAGCGCCTGCTAGCCGGTGAGCGCGAACTGGTGATCCAGCATATGGGCAGCGAATACCACCTGCGCCTCACGCGCAATGGCAAGCTGATCCTTACCAAGTAACCCATCGCCCTCCGCCAGCGCCTACGCCAGCCGGGTCTTCACGCAGGAGATCGCCATGTTCGGCTGGCTCGCCGCCCGTTCCTTGCCGCCTTGCAGCCGTGCGCCGCGGACGTTCGTATCGCGGCGTGCCCGTCGCATCACGCCCCGCGCATTGATCGAGATGCTGCCAGCACTCGGCAGCGTGCTTTATCTCCATGGCGCGGCCAATACAGCATTGCCGGATGACATGCCGCAAGGCGTGTTGGTGCAGCGCGCGTTCGCGTCATTGCTCAGCGCGCATTGGCTGGTTGCCGTCAGCGCGGTCACCGATGACGGCCCGCGCGAATGGTGTGAATGCGTCGATGCGTATGGCCGCACGCGGGCGCGCTGGCACCTGCTTCCCGATACGGACTATCTCGCCTGGGATGCCTTGACGGCATCATGCGTCGCCACCGTTTCCCCACCTTCCGATACGCGACGCCTGCGGGCCGCATGCGCCACCGTGGTGAGTTTCCGCATGCGCGAATTCGCGGGTTTGTGGCTGCTGGAAGAGGCATCTTCCAGCGTGCTGTCGCCGCTCGGCGATCGCATTGCTACCCGCATTGCACACAGCGAATCCGTGCTGCGGCAAGGGTAGGTTGCTGCGTCAGTTTGTTCCTGGGGCAAGGCATCCTTGAGTTTCTGGGAGTTGCCGGACGGTTCCATTATTGGCACCATGTGCGCATGGACAAGATCGACGCTCTCATGGAAGACATGAAGCGCCAGCCGGCCAATGTCCGGTTCAGCGACCTTCAAAAGATATGTGCGCATTTCTTTGGCAAGCCGCGTCAGCATGGAACCAGCCACGCCGTCTACAAGACTCCATGGGCTGGCGATCCGCGTATCAACATCCAGAATGCTGGCGGGAAAGCCAAGGCTTATCAGGTCAAGCAGGTGCTGCTCGCTATCGGGAAGCTACGGGATATTGAAAGTGATGACAAAACGTAGCGAGCACGCTTGCACGTCAAGCTCTCAGGAGTAGCAGCAGTGAACGACCATTACACCTACCGTGTTACCTGGTCGCCGGACGACGGCGAGCATGTGGGTCTCTGTGCGGAATTTCCCAGCTTGTCCTGGCTGGCGAAGACACCCGAGGCAGCATTGAAGGGCATTCGCAAAGTTATTGCCGAAGCCGTTGAGGATATGCAGGCATCGGGCGAAGAAATCCCTGAACCGATTGCCGATAAGCGTTACAGCGGTGAGTTCCGTGTGCGTATTCCCAGTGAACTGCACCGCCATCTCGCCATCCAGGCTGCCGAACAAGGTATCAGCCTCAATCGGCTCGCCAGTTACAAGCTCGCCGGCTGATTCGTTTCTGTAAGTGCTCAACCGTAGATGCCCATCAAGCTTCAGCAGCGCCATTGGGCGCATAGGCAGACCGGAATGCAGGCAAGAGGTTTGGGCGCAGCCTCCGCCCGTATCGGCCCCGTCCACTGTATGTGCGACTGTCCGGCCAGTGTCCGCGGACAGCCCGGATATCGCGATCACACCCGCAAGTAATTGAATACGCTTTGTAATTTCCCGTCCGCACGCTGGCACGCGGATTGCTGAGCATGGTGTAGGGGCCGCGCTGTCCGCGGCCAAGGACCTTATCCATGATTCGTGACACTTCCGCCCAGGACAAACTGATCGAGGTGAAGTCCAGTCCCAAGAAGAAGTTCTTGTGGATCGGCGGCGCCGTGGTTGCCGTGGTTGCATTGGCCTTGTTCCTGCCGAGCGTCACGCGCTTGTTTTCCGCCGATGCCTCGGTGAGCGCATCCAGGCTGGCGTTCGCCACCGTGCAGCGCGGGCCGTTCATCCGCGATATCGCGGCCGAAGGCCAGGTGGTGGCGGCGGTGAGCCCCACGCTCTATGCCACTTACGGTGGTGCGGTCACGTTGCAAGTGCATGCTGGCGACACGGTGAAGAAAGGCCAGGTGCTGGCGGTGATCGACAGTCCGGAACTGAAAAACAAACTCGCCCAGGAAGAATCCAACGCGGACGCCATGGAAGTGGACTATCAGCGCGCACAGATCGATGCGCGGCAGAAGCAGTCGCAGATGCAGAAGGCGTACGACAACGCCAAGATCGACGAGGAAACCGCCGCGCGCGATTACCAGCGCTACGACAAGGCGTACAAGCTCGGCGGCGTGCCGCAGATGGACGTCGACAAAGCCAATGATGCGCTGGAGAAGGCCAAGATCACGATGGCGCATGCGCAGGCCGATCTGAACCT
>NZ_DATEJY010000072.1:0-5238 GCF_035277725.1 Dyella sp.
ACCTATGGCAATCACCCTCAAATCCGCCCAAGACCTCGAAGGCATGCGCGTTGCCGGCCAGCTGGCAGCCGAAGTGCTGGCCATGCTCAAGGAGCACGTCAAACCCGGCGTCACCACCGAGGATCTGGACCGGCTCGCCTACCAGCACATCGTGAACGTGCAGAAGGCGACCCCTGCCAATGTCGGCTATCACGGCTTTCCCAAGACCCTGTGCACCTCGGTCAATCATGTGATCTGCCACGGCATTCCCAGCCCGGGCAAGGTGCTGAAGGATGGCGACATCATCAATCTCGACGTCACCGTCATCAAAGACGGCTGGCATGGCGACACCAGCCGCATGTATTACGTCGGCACGCCCGGTGTGCTGGCCAAGCGTCTGGTGGAGACCACCTTTGAGGCGATGATGCACGGCATCCAGTCCGTGCGTCCCGGCGCCACCCTGGGCGATGTCGGCCACGCCATTCAGAAACATGCGGAAGCCGCTGGCTTCTCGGTGGTGCGCGAGTACTGCGGCCACGGCATCGGCAAGGTCTACCACGACGAGCCGCAGGTGCTGCATTACGGCAAGCCCGGCACGGGTGTGGTGCTGCAGAAGGGCATGACCTTCACCGTCGAGCCGATGATCAACGCCGGCAAGCCGCAAACCAAGCAATTGCCGGACGGCTGGACGGTGGTCACCAAGGATCATTCGCTGTCGGCGCAGTGGGAGCACACCATTGCAGTGACGGATGACGGGTTTGAGATCCTGACACCCTGGCCGGATGCCTGATCGATATCGTTGGGGTGCAAACCCCAACATCGCCAAGCCGATCTAGACGATGATGTTGGGGTTTTCACCCAACCTACGCCAGGCAAGTTTCCGGATGACATCGTCCGCCGTTTCCCTCCCGCCATTACCTCGCTTACCCGTCGCAGTCCCGCGCTCCGGTGTGTCCACCGATGCACGCAGTGCGCTGCGCCAGCTCGTCGGTGACCTTGATCGGGCCATTGCACTGGCTTTCCGCGACGGCGCCGATGCCACCGCACTCGCGCAGCGGCGCGGCGAATCGGTTACGCGCATCGTGGCGCACGTATGGATGGCCTGCCTGGGTGAAGTGAATGATGCGGCCCTGTTCGCCATCGGCGGTTTCGGACGCGGACTGTTGTTCCCGTATTCGGACATCGATCTGCTGGCGCTGGTCCAGCACGCCGACCCATCGCGCTTGCGAGCGCTGGAACAATGCTTCGCGACGTTCTGGGACATCGGCCTCAAAGTCGGCCATGCAGTGCGCGATCCGGCGCAGTGCAAGTCGCTCGCTGCCGCGGACGCCAGCGTCTTCACCAGCCTGCTCGACGCACGTCGCCTGGCCGGCGATCCCGCGCTCGACGCCAATCTGCGCGCTATCGTAGAAGCGCCCGACATGTGGCCACCTGGCGCTTATCTGCAAGCGCGCCTGGCCGAACGCAATGCACGCCATGCGCGTTACGACGACACGGCATACAACCTCGAGCCCAATCTCAAGGATGGCCCCGGCGGCCTGCGCATGCTGGATTCACTGCGCTGGCTCGGCAAGCGCCTGGCGCATGCGCCGGACTTTCCCGACATGGTCACCGAAGGCCTGCTCGATCCGGCCGAATGCGACACCTTGCTGCACGCCGAAGCCACGTTGCGTCGCTATCGCTTCGCCTTGCACCTGGAGGCAGGGCGACCGGAAGAACGCTTGCTGTTCGATTACCAGCGCGCACTCGCTGCACGCCTCGGCTTCGAGGATGAGCACGAAAAAAATCTCGGCGTCGAGCAGTTCATGCAGGGCTACTATCGCGCTGCCAGCCAGGTGGAACGCCTGGGAATGCAAATCGCCGAGCGTTTCGTGGAAATGTTGGAACCACCGAGCGAGCCACAAGCCGTTGGCGAGGATTTCATTCGCTACGGCGTACGCATTGCTGTGCGCGATCCCGATTTATTCACGCATCGCCCAGCAGCGCTGGTGGACATTTTCATTGCGAGACTGGATCAGAAGGGTGTGATCGGCTTTACGGCCGACACCATGCGCCGCGTCCATCAGGCGACGGCGGCGATGGGTACGCAATTGGCCGATGATCGGCAGGTCATTGCTTCTTTTCTGCAACTGCTGCGCCATGGTGCGCCTGCGGTCGATGCACTTTGGCGCATGAATCGCCATGGCTTGCTCGCAGCGATACTGCCTGCTTTCGGCAAAGTATTCGGCCGCATGCAATACGACTTGTTCCACGTTTATACGGTGGACGAACACACGCTGCGCGTGCTGCGCAACGTTGCACGCTTTGCCGATCCGGCCACACAAGCCGAATTTCCACTCGCGTGCGAAGTGTGGTCGACCCTTCCCAAGCCTGAAATTTTGCTATTGGCAGCGCTATTCCACGACATAGCCAAAGGGCGTGGCGGCGATCATTCGGTACTGGGCGAAGAGGATGCGCGCGCATTCGGCAAAAAGCTTGGCTTGCCGGACGAAGACATCGAACGCATCGCATGGCTGGTGCGCTGGCACTTGCTGATGAGCACCACCGCGCAACGCCAGGACATCACCGATCCCGACGTCGTGCATCGATTCGCCGAACTCGTCGGTGGACGAGAACGCCTTGGCCAGCTGTATCTGCTCACCATCGCCGACATCATCGGTACCAGCCCGCGTTTGTGGAATGCATGGAAAGATCGTCTGCTCGCGGACCTCTATACGGCCACGCGTTATGCCTTGCGGCGTGATGCCAAACCCTCATCCGGTGCTGCCGCGCGTGCACAGGCATGCCGTGAGCAGGCCATGGCCATGCTGGTTGCGGAGGGCAACGATCAAACCGCCGTGGCGCAGCTCTGGGACAGCTTCCCGATGGTCAGCTTTCTACGCCATCGATCGGAGCAAATCGCCTGGCAGACGTCGCAGATTCTGCATGGGCAAGGCAAATTGCCGTTGATTGCGGTGAACCCGCTATCGGTACGTGGCGGCACCGAATTGTTTGTCTATGCGCCCGATCGCGATGGCCTGTTCGCCAACGTCACCGCCATGCTTGATCGCCTGCATTTCTCGGTGATGGAAGCCCGCGTGCTCAGTTCGCCGGATGGCAAGGCGATGGATACCTTCCTGCTGCTGGAAGCGGAAACGCAAAAGCCTGCGAGCCACGAGCGTGCGGAAGAACTGCAGCAGCGCCTGCATCGCGCGCTGTCGCAATCGGCGCCGATCATGCCGCCACGGCGCAGCATGTCGCGGCATTTGAAGCACTTCCAGATGACGCCTCGCATCGACTTCAAGCAGTCCGACGGCCGCACGCAGATGGCACTTGTCTGCAGCGACCGCCCCGGCCTGCTGGCCGCTGTCACGCAGGTGATGATGGCCTGCGAAGTGCGCGTGCACGATGCCCGCATCGCCACCTTCGGCGAGCGCGTGGAAGATTTTTTCCAGCTTACCGACCGGCGCAATGCGCCGTTGAGCGAGACACAGCAACAACGTTTGTGGCAGGCTTTGCGGGAGCGGATCGGACCACAGAGCTTATCTGCGTAGCCCAGGCACAGCCATTCCACCCAACGCTACGCAAGCTCGCAGGGAATGATTTCCCGCCAGGCCGCGTCAGCGGTCATCGTCAATCCTCTTTTTCGTTTTGGCTGAAACCTGCCACCTAAGGCTGTGCCCTCATGTCCGCATCGCATACGCTTCTCAAACTTGCCCGACAGCTTCATCTCTACATCGGCGTGTTCATCGCGCCTGCCGTGCTGTTCTTCGCCTTTACCGGTGGCCTGCAGGTATTCGGCCTGCATGAATCCTCTCGCGGCAGCGACTACAAACCGCCGGCCTGGCTGGCCGTGGCGGCGCAATTGCACAAGAAGCAAACGGATGTGCTGCCGCAGCGCCGCGCGCGTCCCGTAGAGAATGCTCAGCCTGGGGCAACACCTGTGCCGGTGGTGAGTGCGGAACTGGCAAAACCGGCGGCGCCGCTCCGGCATCCCTTGCCATTGAAGATTTTCTCCGCCTTCGTATCGCTGGGCTTGTTCATATCGACCTTGCTTGGCCTCTACATGGCGTACCGCTATACGCGCAAGCATGTCGTGATCAGCGTGTTGCTGGTGGCGGGGACGATATTCCCCATCGTACTTACGCTGCTTTGAAACGCGGTTGACGCTGGGTCGATACGTAGGCCGGGATGAAATCCAGGCATTCATGGGGCTCCTTATGCTGGGATTTCATCCCAGCCTACGGGGCAAGCTGAGGCCTCGCGCGTCATCGACGGGCAACTGGTTGTAATCTTCACGATCGACCCGAACGCGAGTCTCGCTCATGCAGTCCATCGAAAACCTTATCAACGACGCTTTCGAGCGCCGCAACGACCTGACCCAGGCCGAAATCGAAACCCATCTGCGCCCGGCGCTTACGCAAGTGATGGATCTGCTCGAATCAGGTGAGCAGCGCGTGGCCGCGCCAAATGGCGAAGGCGGCTGGGTCGTCAATCAATGGTTGAAGAAAGCGGTGTTGCTGTATTTCCGCATCAACGGCAATCGCGTGGTGGATGGCGGACCGGCCATGGCCTTCGACAAAGTGCCGCTGCGCTTCCAGCACGGCAACGACTCGGAACTGGAAACGCTCGGCGCTCGCGTCGTGCCCGGTGCGCTGGTGCGCCGCGGTGCGCATGTGGCGAAAGATGCGGTGCTGATGCCGAGCTACGTGAACATCGGCGCGTACGTCGGTGCCGGCACGATGGTCGATACCTGGGCCACGGTCGGTTCGTGCGCACAGATCGGCGCGGGCGTGCATCTTTCCGGCGGTGTCGGCATTGGTGGCGTGCTGGAACCGCTGCAAGCCAATCCCACCATCATCGAAGACAACTGCTTTATCGGCGCGCGTTCCGAAGTGGTGGAAGGCGTGGTGGTGGAGCGCGGCAGCGTGATCGGCATGGGCGTGTTCCTCGGCCAATCCACGCGCATCTACAACCGCGCCACCGGTGAAGTCAGCTATGGCCGCGTGCCGGCAGGCAGCGTGGTGGTGGCCGGCAATCTGCCGGCGAAAGACGGCAGCCACAGTTTGTACGCCGCGATCATCGTCAAGCAGGTGGACGAGAAAACGCGCAGCAAGACCGGCATCAATGAACTGCTACGGAGCGGTGAGTAATGACCCTGCCGACCGTCACGCTGTATGGCCTTTCCAACTGCGACACTTGCAAGAAGGCACGCAACTGGCTGACACGCTTTGACATCGCACACGAGTTCATCGACTACCGCGCGAATCCTGTGCCGCC
>NZ_DATEJY010000073.1:0-16468 GCF_035277725.1 Dyella sp.
ACGCCTAATACGCTGTTGGTGGAATGCAGATCGATAGCTGCGTAAAGTGACATAGCTGCCTCCTGTCGCGAACGACGTTGAGCTGAAGGAGCTTCTAACGTACCGCCAGCGCAGGAGGCGGCGACATGAGTATTCAGGGTGAGGCGTAGCCGAACCCCAACATCGCGCACGTTCCAGGCAACGTTGGGCAGACGCACGCGCCGCAAAAGCCAATGCGTGTACGTCTCATTGCCCGCCCGCCACACACAACCCGCTAAAGTCTCCCCGCTATCCGGGAGCCACCGCATGTCCGCCACCCATCGCCACCCCCATACCGAGCGCCACTTCGCTGCTTCCGACACCGTCCGCGACATCGTGCTCGGCATGGCCGATGGCCTTACCGTGCCGTTCGCGCTGGCTGCAGGCCTTTCGGCTGCCAACGTCGCCAGCCGCGTCGTCGTCGTGGCTGGCATCGCGGAAATCGCCGCCGGCGCCATCGCCATGGGCCTGGGCGGCTACCTAGCCGCGCGCAGCGAAGCCGATCACTACCACTCCGAACGCCGCCGCGAATTCCACGAAGTGCGCAACCTGCAACGCGAAGAAGAACGCGAAATCGTCGAGATCTTCAAAGGCTACGGCCTTAACCGCACCGCTTGCGAACCCATCCTGGAACACTTCCGCAACGATCACGAAGCCTGGGTCGATTTCATGATGCGCTTCGAACTCGGCCTGGAATCCCCCGAACCCGGCCGCGCCTTGCGCAGTGCCCTTACCATCGGCGGCGCCTATGTCGTTGGCGGCCTTGTTCCGCTGGTGCCCTACATGCTGATCGCGCAATTGAAGCCGGCGTTGCTGGTGTCGATCGTATGCACCGGCATTGCATTGGCGATATTCGGCGCCGCCAAGAGCCGCTTCACTGGCGTAAGCGGATGGCGCAGTGCGTTGCAAACGGTACTGATCGGCGGTCTGGCTTCAGCCACCGCTTTCCTTCTCGCACACTGGATTGGCGGTGGTTCCCCATAGCAGCGTGCGTAGGCTGGGATGAAATCCCAGCATAAAAATCGGGAAGCTGGGATTCCATCCCAGCCTACCTTCCTATCCGGACCTACTCCCTGCCTACGTGTAGTAGGGGGGCGGGGTGAAGCAACCTCGCGACAACCTCCACCATTGCCTCACCGTCATTCCGGCGAAAGCCGGAATCCAGTTTAGATATGCGTCCGAAGGACACGGCATTATTTATGTTGTGTGCTTCGCACGACGTACTTGCGCTGGATTCCGGCCTCCGCCGGAATGACGAAGGCAAGCGCCACGTTAAGCATTAACTACCCCGCATCCTGCGCCCGATACCGCTTCGACTGCTTTGCCGACATCCGCAACGCCATCCGATCCGGCATCAGCTTGAACAAGCCCTTCACCGTGCGATTGAAACGCCCCGTCACATGCACCGCCTCGCCACGCTCCACCGCATCCATTCCTTCGCGCACCACATCATCCGCACGCTGCCACATGAAGCTCGGCATCTTGCTCACCAGCGCACGCGTGCCCGTCACGTCATGAAACTCCGAATACGTAAACCCAGGACACAACGCGCACACATTCACGCCGTTGCCGAGATTCTCCAACGCTAGCGATTGCGAAAACTTGATCATGTACGCCTTGCTCGCCGCATAGAGCGTATGCCCCGCGCTACCCGGCACATGTCCAGCCAGCGAAGCCAGGTTCACGATGCGCCCATAACCCCGCTCACGCATGCCGCCAATCAAACGCCACGCCAGTTCCGTCGGTGCAGTCACCAGCACGCGCAGAAAATCCGCATGCACGGACCAATCGTTCTGGTCGAAACGTCCAGGCACGCCATAGCCTGCGTTGTTGATCAACCAATCCACCTGCAAGCCACGCTCGTCCAATGCCGCGCAAAGCTGTTCAACGCCATGCGGGTTGGCAAGGTCGTTGGTCAGCACCGTCACATTCACGCCGTATTGACTACGCAACTCATCAGCCAGCGCTTGCAAGCGATCCGTACGGCGTGCCGTGAGCACCACATCATGTGCACGCGCAGCAAGCGCGCGAGCGAAGGCGGCGCCAATGCCGGCCGATGCGCCGGTAATCAAGCTAAGCGGACGAGCTTTCGTCATCTCTATTTCCTTGCTGGATCGATATAAATAAAAATGCATTCAGCACGCGCGTTGCCGTGCCCCTGGGTGCTCGTTAAGCTTGCCAGCTTTCATTTGTAACGGATGCGGACATGCGTAAAAAACTCGTCGCCGCTAACTGGAAAATGCATGGCAGCCGTTCCATGGCCGATGCCTTGATGGAAGACATCATCAAGGGCACGTCCGCCAGCGACGTCGACGTGCTGATCCTGCCGCCGTATCCCTATCTGACCCAGCTGGTCGACAAGTACGGCACGTCCGGCATCGGCTTCGGCGCGCAGGACGTCAGCGAGCACCAGGGGCAGGGCCCCTATACCGGCGAGATCTCCGCCCAGATGGTGGCCGACGTAGGCTGCCGCTGGGCGCTGGTCGGCCACTCCGAACGTCGCCACCATCACAGCGAAAGCAACGAGAAAGTAGCGCGCAAGTTCGCCGCCGTGCTCGCTGCCGGCCTTACCCCCGTACTGTGCCTGGGCGAGACCCTGCACCAGCGCGAAGCGGGGGAGACCATGGATGTGATCCATCGGCAGTTGCACGCCGTGCTGGCGCTCAACGGCATCCAGGCGTTCGGCACCGCCTTGATCTCCTACGAACCCGTCTGGGCGATCGGCACCGGCAAGACCGCCAGCCCCGAGCAGGCGCAGGAAGTGCACGCCTTCATCCGTAGCCAATTGGCGCAGGAGGATGCTATGATCGCCCGTCTGACGCGGCTGCTTTATGGCGGCAGCGTCAAAGCGGCCAATGCAGCAGAACTGTTTGCGCAGCCGGACGTGGATGGGGGGTTGATCGGCGGTGCCTCGCTCGTTGCCTCCGAATTCCTGGCCATCTGCAACGCCGCCCACTGAGCAACACCGAACCCTACGCGAGACCTCATGTTCGTCATCTTCAGCGTGTTCTACATCCTGATCGCTGCAGCGATGATCGTGCTGATCCTTATGCAGCGCGGTGCAGGCGCCGAAGCAGGTTCCGGCTTTGGTGCCGGCGCATCGGCTACCGTATTCGGCGCCCGGGGTTCGGCCAACTTTCTGTCGCGTTCCACCGCCGTGCTCGCCGCGCTGTTCTTCGCGCTCAGCATCGGCATGGGCATTTATCTGAAGGCCAACGGCGGCGCCATCCGCCAGCAGCAGGCCAACAACAACCTCGGCGTCATGGCAGGTCTTGGCAATCAGCCCGCCAAACCGCAAAATGCGCAGCCCGCGGCCCAGCCGAAGGCAGAAGTGCCGGCAGCGGCGCCGACCGGCAACGGTGAGGTCCCAGCAGCCCAACCGGCCCCGGCCAAGGCACAGCAGGGCGAAGTCCCCGCCCCCACGGCCCCGGCAGCGGCAACGAGCAAGAAGTAAAAATCGAAACACAAGCCCAGGTGGCGGAATTGGTAGACGCACTACCTTGAGGTGGTAGCGACGCAAGTCGTGGGGGTTCGAGTCCCCCCTTGGGCACCAATCGAAGGCTACGGAATCCTCGTATGGGATTCGGTAGCGACAAGAAGAAACCCGCCGGTTGGCGGGTTTTTTTGTGCGCAAGAATAGGGCGCGATACAGCAGGATTGATCCAGGCATTTTTGCTGCTTGTTCACGAGGTATATTCGGCACGCAACAAGGCGTTGGTCATTTAAACCTTAGGACAGAGGTATGTCATGAAGAACATCGAGGTTCTGCAAGACGTTTTGATCGAAACCAACCAAATAGAACGATTCTTTGGTGGTGTCGTGCCCGTTGATCTGTGGAGAGCCAGAAAGGTTTCTTCACAGGAGGCGCTGTTTGCTCCTGTTGAACAGGAAACTCCTCGCTCGCGGGGAGCGCCCAGAAAGCCCGATATCACCATTGAAGATGGTTGGGTGCGGGTCAGAAATTCCCCTAGAGGGATAAGCACGTTCGACAAACCAAACCTGTTCAAGGGCGCTTGGAATTATTACAAGATCCCTGCGGGCACGGTTCTTCCGGAAGGGTTGGTGATAGTGCGCGACTACTACAATTCGATCTTTGATGCGACCCATCACACGATTGCGCCTGCATACGATATGCCTTTGGAGCGTTTTAAGGCATTGCTCTCCGCACTGGCAAAGCTCTTAGAAAAGGATGTTTCATATGGAAGTTGACAACTCATGGTTGCCGACGCTGCTCTGTGCACTGAATGACGGTATCAAGTACAACGACCGCCTTAAGCACAGCGAGACGGTAAAAGATCCAGAAGATATCGAAGAGTGGATACTTCAGATGCATCAGTTCAAGCAGTATTTACGCGAGCAACTAAGCGTTGAACCAAAATTGCTTGAGCAATACGGAGAGTATCTGCGCGACTGATCGAACGGTAATGCGTCAGGGTACTTTTCCATTTGAAAGTACTCTGACCTTCTGCTCTTATTTTGGCGGTGCCAAGGGTATGTGGAAGCTTCTCCAATCGATCTCGGCGAGAGGCCGACCATCATGGAAGTGGTGCTGCTCGGCTACGCGATCTACGCTAAGTTGATAAATGCCAAGTCGATCAGGATTATGCACCCGGTGAACGAGCGCGTAAGATCCTATTACGAGAAGCAAAAGTATGAATATGTCGCGAAAGGTGATTATCTCTTCAAGGAGATCACTTGATGGGCGAAAAAATACCCAACATTAGTGATGCGCGCCGAAAGAAGCGTGACAAGACCGGCTGGACAAAGAAAGAAATCAAAGAGCGCGCGAAAAAAGAGCTTCAGGAGCTTCGGAAGCACTCGAAAGACGAACCCGCCAATTTCTTGTCTGGCGATATGGATAAGTTGATTCGCGGGGAAGAAGAAGATGACGACTAAGCACACTCGCCCAATGACGGATGAAGAAAAACAGAAAACGCCCATGCCAGGTGAGGTGTCTCCTGAAGAGGCTAAGGTCAAGGCGCGTGAATTCGCCATGCGCGAAAAGGCCAAGATGCTTGCCAATAGGAAAAAGTGATTCACACGGAGCCCCTAAAGTGGTGCTCGAAGACCGTATTGCAGCAAACAGTGTCGTCGGAATGAGCTTCAAGGCTTGGGAGCAGGGGCAGGTAAGGTAGTGCGTAAGTACGTAGGCGTAGGGGATAAAAATAGTGGCTGGGCTTCCATGTGAGAAATTAGAACTGGGAAAAGAAATCCGATCTCTTTGTTTGCCACTTCACACAAGCCTTAGCGAATGAACCAAACCTCCCTTTCCGCCCTCATCTGGTCTGTCGCCGATTTGTTGCGCGGCGACTATAAGCAATCCGAATACGGCCGGGTGATTCTGCCGTTTACTGTGCTGCGCCGTCTGGACTGCGTGCTGGAGGCCAGCAAACCCAAGGTCCTGAGGGAAAAAGCGAAGCGCGAGGCAGCCGGATTGGATCCCGATCCGTTTCTGCGCCGCGTGTCGGATGTGAAGTTCTACAACACCTCCACGCTCGACCTGCCCAAGCTCATGGGCGATCAGGACCACATCGAGTCCAACCTCACCAGCTACGTGCAGGGCTTCTCGCCTGAGGTGCGCGAAATCTTCGAGCGCTTCGAGTTCGCCACCCAGGTCAATCGCCTGGCCAAGGCCGACCTGCTGTACCTGGTCACCGAAAAGTTCGTCAACGTCGACCTGCACCCGACAAACGTCGACAACGTGCAGATGGGCCTGGTGTTCGAGGAGCTGATCCGCAAGTTCGCCGAGCTGTCCAACGAAACCGCCGGTGAGCACTTCACGCCACGTGAAGTCATCCGGCTGATGGTCAACCTCATCTTTATCGAAGATGACGAGGTGCTCACGCCTGGCAACAACGTGGTGCGCACCATCTACGACCCGACCGCCGGCACCGGCGGCATGCTCTCGGTGGCGGCAGAATTCCTGCGCGATCACAACCCGGACGCGCGCTTGTCACTGTTCGGTCAGGAACTCAACGACGAGTCCTACGCCATCTGCAAGGCGGACATGCTGATCCGCGGGCAGGAGGTCGCCAACCTGGTGCCCGGTAACACGCTCAGCGATGACGGCCACGCCGCGCGCAAGTTCGACTACATGTTGTCCAATCCGCCGTTCGGCGTGGAGTGGAAGAAAGTCGAGAAGGTGGTGCGCAAGGAGTATGACGACAAGGGCTTCGACGGTCGCTTCGGCCCAGGTCTGCCGCGCGTGTCCGATGGTTCCATGCTGTTCCTGTTGCACCTCGTGTCCAAGATGCGCCCGGCAGTGGATGGCGGCAGCCGCTTCGGCATCGTGCTCAACGGCTCGCCGCTATTTACCGGCGGCGCCGGTAGCGGCGAAAGCGAGATCCGCCGCTACCTGCTGGAGAACGATCTGGTAGAGGCCATCGTCGCGTTGCCCACCGACATGTTCTACAACACCGGCATTGCCACCTACGTGTGGGTGGTTTCCAACAAGAAGGAACACGACTGCAAGGGCTTCGTGCAGCTCATCGATGCCGGCAGCTTCTGGCAGAAGATGCGTAAGAGCCTCGGCTCCAAGCGCAAGGAAATGAGCGACGAACACATCGAGGTCATTACCAAGCTGTTCGGCCAATTCCAGGAGGCGGAACTAGCCATCGTGTTCGACGCCGACGGCAAGGAAGTGGAGCGAAAGACCATCGCCGCCGCCGAATTCGCCCCCGAGCCGCCGCCTGGCGGCAAGGTGAAGGTGGCGCCACTCGCGCGCATCCTCCCTAACGAGGAGTTCGGTTACACCACCATCACCGTCGAGCGCCCGCTGCGCGACGAGCATGGCAAGGTGGTGCTGAGCCAGAAGGGCAAGCAGAAAGGCCAACCGCAACCGGATAGCAGCCTGCGCGACACGGAAAACGTGCCACTGGGCGAAGACATCCAGGCCTACTTCGAGCGCGAAGTGCTACCGCACGCGCCGGATGCGTGGATCGATGAAGCCAAGAGCAAGGTTGGCTACGAGATCCCCTTTAACCGCCATTTCTACGTGTTCGAGCCACCGCGCTCGCTGCATGAGATCGACGAAGAACTGAAAGCTGTCTCGGCACGGATCATGGCGATGCTGGGGGAGTTGGCCGAATGATCGCGCAGCAAACCTCGCGCCAGTCCCGCCGTGTCTACCCGCACTTGTTCTCTCTGCTGTTCATCATCTTCGCTTTCATGCCAGTGCCTGCTGGCATCCAGCAACTTGGCTTGCGCGGGGTGCGGTCGTGAGCTTACCGCGCTATGAGGAATACAAAGACAGCGGAGTAGCATGGCTAGGAAGCGTCCCCGCACGCTGGAACGTTTCGAGACTCAAGGAGGTAATCCGGTCCATCGAATCCGGTGTGAGCGTTAACGCTACTGATGCGCCGGCTGCCGAGGGTGCTATCGGTGTGCTCAAGACCAGTTGCGTCTACGACGGTACTTTCAGATTCGCGGAGAACAAGGCGGTCGTAGAGGAAGATCTCGCCCGTGTCTCCTGCCCTGTTACAGAAGGCACCTTGATCGTCAGTCGAATGAATACGCCGGCGCTTGTTGGAGCCGCTGGTCTTGTCACTCAGAGCCATCCGAATATCTACCTCCCTGATCGCCTCTGGCAAGTAAGCCTGAAAAATAGCTCGCCCGGCTTCGTTCATTATTGGACGCTCAGCGGGGAATATCGTGCGCAGGTCGAGGTTGCTTGCTCAGGTACGAGTTCAAGTATGCAGAACCTGGGGCAAGATCAGTTCAAGAATTTTCAGATTGCCTTGCCTGCAGAGGAAGAGCAACAGATCATCGCCACCTTCCTCGACCGCGAAACCGCCAAGATCGATGCCCTGATCGTCGAACAGGAAAAGCTGCTGGTGCTGCTGGCCGAAAAGCGCCAGGCCACCATCTCCCACGCTGTCACCCGTGGCCTCAACCCCAATGCTTCCATGAAGGACTCCGGCATCTCCTGGCTGGGTGACGTGCCGACGCATTGGGATATCAAGCGCCTGAAGTTCATCGCGACAGTCCAAACTGGCATCGCGAAGGGCAAGGACACTTCAGGCAAGGAGACGATCACAGTTCCCTATCTTCGCGTCGCGAACGTCCAGGACGGACACCTAGCTTTGGATGATGTTGCCACCATTGATATCGAGCCCGAGCAACTGGAGCGTTACCTGCTCGGCAAGGGGGACGTATTGATGAACGAAGGTGGTGATTTCGACAAGCTGGGCCGTGGCGCGCTGTGGGATGGGCAGATCGAAAACTGCATACATCAGAATCACGTCTTCGCGGTACGACCGCATGGTGTTTCTTCGCGCTGGCTGAATCAGGTGGCCGGTTCGCAGTATGCCCAGTTTTATTTCATGGGACGCTCGAAGCAAAGCACCAACCTCGCTTCCATTTCGTCAACCAACATCATGGAGCTCCCGGTCGTGATGCCTCCGGCCGATGAGCAAGAGGAGATCCTGCAGTTCGTTGAGCAAGAAAGGGCTATGGTCGATGTCTTAATGCAGACCGCGGATCATGCGATTGATTTGCTCAAGGAACGCCGCGCCGCCGTGATCTCCGCCGCCGTCACCGGCAAGATCGACGTGAGGAACGCGGCATGATGCAGTACATCGCCGAAGCACAGGGACTCTGGTACGAGGGCACGCAGGCGTGGCTGCGGCGCATCCAGGGCCAGTCGATCATCCTTCCTTTCGCAGTTGTCGGCGATTCGATTGGACAAGACCGCCTCTTTCTGGAGGACTACTTCAATTCAAGCACGCGAATCCGCCGTGGCAGGTTGTTCGAAAGGGACAACCGAAACGCATGGTCTGCTGATTGCGTGTCACGCTTTCCCAATCGGGATACGAGCAACCCTTCCAATATCTTCAACGTAAATCGTGCATACCGCACGGCAAGTGTGCAGCCCAAGCTAGGCGCCGAGGTCGACCTTGGAGATAGTGGGGCGAATTCGCGATGGATCGTGGTTCTCTCGGAGCGCATCGGTCTGGAGGGCTGCTTTGTGACGCTTAAGTCGAAGGCATATCTAGGCGTGCTGCCGGAGCTGATCATTTCGGAGATACCAGCGTCCAGCCAGCATGATGTGCAAGCTTCGATTGAAGCAGTCGTTGAAACCGCGACCATGCAGGCGCCTCAGGCCGTAATTGATACATGCAGGAACGCCGCTTGTTATGTCATTAGCGCGAGATATCCGGCTTCGAATCCGGATGGTACGAATGATCTTGGGCCGTTGGTGCGTTACCTGGGCGTTCAAAAGATGCAGGCGCAAGCCGATGCCGGCGATTTGATTCGGCAGCTTCATGTTCGCGCAAAGGCCAATGCCGCAGCGAGGCACAAAACCCGGCCTGTCTCGCGGAATGATGCGGAGCTGGCGGTGAGCGCATTGGCTTTCTTGCTTCAGGATTTCGGATGGGCTGCTAATGACTAGTTGGTTGATCCAGATAAGGAACGAGATGCCGATGTTGCTTGGTACACGCTTCTCGCCAGTGAGTGCGTCATCGGCAAGGTGGACAGGGGCTACATCGAATCGCCACGATTGGATGAGTAGGCCCTATGGGCATAGGATTTTGCATTCAATACATACAGCCATCAGGGGGCATGCATGACGAGCACACTTTCAGCGAAGGAACAGCCGCTGGCCAAGATTTTCAGCGGCGATTACGTGTTCACCATTCCCGGATACCAGCGCCCCTACGCCTGGGGTACGGACCAGGCTCAGGAGTTGCTCGATGATCTCCTGAGCTATATGCACGCAGGCAGCGCCAAGCTCGACGAGATAGCACCTTATTTTCTGGGAAGCATCGTGCTTATCAAGCGCGAAGCCGTTTCCGATGCGACGGTCGTGGATGGTCAGCAACGGTTGACGACCTTGACACTGTTGCTTGCCTGTATTCGGGCTACGGTGCAGGACGACGCCGTGCGTAAGGGCATCACCAAGCGGATCTACGAGCAAGGTGACGTGGTCACCGCCACAGAAAACCACTACCGGGTATCGCTCCGTGAGCGTGATCGCCAGTTCTTCCGGGAATTCGTGCAGCATGAGGGGGGCATCGAGAAGCTGATAGCGCTCAATGACGTGCTCTCGGACAGTCGCTCCCGCCTCCGTGCTAACGCACGACTCTTCATGACCTCTCTCGCCGGTCTGGATGCCACGACGCTTGTGCGATTGGTGCAGTTCATTGCGACGCGCTGCTACCTGGTAACAGTAGCCACTCCAGACCTGGATTCGGCGTACCGGATCTTCGGCGTGATGAACAGCCGAGGCCTCGACCTTAGTGCGACAGACATTCTCAAGGCCGAGATCATTGGGGCCGTCGAAGAAAGTAGCCGCGACGATTACACGGATAAGTGGGAGCAACTGGAAGAAGACTTGGGGCGCGATGGCTTTGGCGATTTGTTTAGCCACATTCGCATGGTCTATCGAAAGGCCAAGCCCAAGGGAACGCTGCTTCGGGAATTCCGCGATCACGTAGGACCGGCTAATCCTCGGACATTTGTCGATGAAGTGTTAGAGCCGATGGCGCAGGCGTTCCGCGAAATCACAGATGCTGATTACGCTAGCCAGAAGCACGCCGAAGCGGTCAACAAGGCCTTTGGCTGGCTGAATCGGATCGAGTTCAAGGACTGGGTTCCTCCAGCACTTATCTATTTCTCCCTGCATCGGAACGAGCCGGAGGCGATGTTGCGGTTTTTCCGCGACCTGGAGCGGCTTGCCTACTCGATGCTGGTACGCCGATCGGGAGTGAACGAGCGCATCGAGCGCTTTTCTTCACTGACGGAGACAATCGAGCAGTGGCGGGATCTCTACTCCCCGGAATCACCGTTGCAACTTTCGGCCAAGGAGCAGTTCGAGACCTACGAGGCACTCAACGGTCCGTTGTACGACACACATTCTGCCAGGGCGCTGGCAGTCATTCTTCTGCGTTTGGATGAGCTGGTTTCGGGTGGAGGTGCTACCTACGATCATGACGTCATCACTGTCGAACATGTGCTGCCTCAGCAGCCGAAAGCGGACAGTAAGTGGTTGGCGTGGCTGCCATCACCCCAGGTGCGCCTGCATTGGGTGCATCGGCTTGGCAATCTCGCGCTGTTGACCCGCAAGAAGAACAGCGCGGCAAACAACTACGACTTCGATCGCAAGAAGTCGGCGTATTTCGCCAAAGGAGGGGTCAGCCCCTTTGCTCTCACAACACAAGTCTTGGGTTGTGAGGAATGGACCGCTGCAGAGCTCGAGGACCGACAGACTCAGTTGATGGAATTGCTTGAACAGGAATGGCGGCTCGAGGATCGGGAAAGTCCACAAGCGACGATCGCCAGGAAGCTCGCCTTGCAAAGCGCCGGTGATCAGCCTGTGGAGTTTGAGCTTTCGAGCGCCAAACTGAATCTTCAAGCAGAAGCGCGCATGCTGGATGATACGTTTGTCGTGCTTC
Source organism: Dyella sp. (assembly GCF_035277725.1). Taxonomy (GTDB): domain Bacteria; phylum Pseudomonadota; class Gammaproteobacteria; order Xanthomonadales; family Rhodanobacteraceae; genus Dyella_B. Next base: position 11,412 of record NZ_DATEJY010000073.1, read on the forward strand.
AGGGCTCCAAGGCAAAAGCCGCGTGGACGGGCGTCGGACACGGATACAAAGCACTGCGACAAGCGTTGGTGGATGAGGGGGCGTTAGTTTCCGACGGCAAGGAATCGTTAGTCTTCGCGCGCAACACCGCTTTCAGCAGTCCGAGCGCTGCCTCCGCGGTCATTTTGGGGCGGCCCGATAACGGCAGGACAACCTGGATGCTCAAGGGGACGAAGCTCACCTATGCGGATTGGCTGGAAGGTGCGCTTAGCGGAGAGCAAGAAAGTCTGGCGAGATAAGTTGCAAGCCACGGTCGTACCATGCATATTCGCAATTCGCGAATTGCGAATATCGAGCCCGCGCCATGGAACTCAAGCCACAGGATCTGTTGGTATTGCTCAAAGTGGCCGCGCATCCGGGCCAGCGTTGGACCTATGCCGCGCTGGGCGAGGCGCTAACGCTGAGTGCCTCGGAAGTGCATGCTTGCGTGAGGCGCGCGGTGGCCGCTGGTTTGGTTGTGACGCGCGGCCGCGGCGACTGGGCTCCGGTGCGCCCGGCACTGATCGAGTTCGCCGTGCACGGCGTGCGTTACGTGTGGCCGGCGCAGCTTGGGCCGGTGAAGCGTGGGGTGCCGACCTCGTTCGGTGTGGAACCGCTGGCGGCAAAGATCTCCGCCGGCGGCGACGAAGCGCCGGTGTGGGCGCACCCGGCGGGCAAGGCCAAGGGGCCGAGCCTGTCGCCGCTCTATCACTCGGCACCGCAAGCCGCACTGGTCGATCCCGCGCTGCATCGGTTGTTGGCCTTGCAAGATGCTATCCGCGCCGGGCGCGCGCGCGAGCGATCACTGGCGACGGACTTATTGACGAAGGAACTGGAGAACATGGATGCGGCGGGATGATCCGAATCTGCCCAGCTTGCGCACGATCGCGCAGGCGTTGGGCGACCTGAGGGAGCAGGTGGTGTTTCTGGGCGGTGCCGTGGCCGGGTTGCTGGTGACGGACCCGTTGGCCGAGGGCGTACGCGCGACCCGTGACGTGGACGCCGTAGTACAGGCAGGTCGGGCGCAGTTTCAACGCGTGCAACGCGAGCTGGCGCGCAGGGGTTTTCATGAGGACGCGGATAGCGGCGTGATCTGTCGCTGGATCCACCGCGATTCCGGTGTGGTGTTCGACCTGATGCCTGAGAATCCTGCCGTGCTGGGGTTTGCCAATCGTTGGTATCCCTATGCCGTGACGACTGCACAACGGATCGCGCTGGGCGAGGGCCTGCACATCCGGCTGGCGACGGCGGTAGCCTTCGTGGCGACCAAGCTGGAGGCGTTCGCGAGCCGCGGTCGGGGTGACGTGCTCGCCAGTCATGATCTGGAAGACGTGTTGAACATCGTCGATGGGCGCGAGGAATTGGTGCAAGAGCTGGCCGAGGCTCTGCCGGGGGTGCGGCATGCCATCGCCGCGGCGTTGGCCGATTTGCTGGCGCGGCCAGGCTTCATCGATGTGTTGCCGGGCTTGATCGCCGAACCCGAGCGCGCGGAGGTGGTGGCTGGTCGCCTGCGGGCGATGGCGCAAGGATAGGCATCGACAGGGGATGGACATGAATTTGCATCGCGAGCACCACTTCGAGCACGAGATCTGCGAACACCTCGGTGCCCACGGCTGGCACTACGTCGAGGGCGACGCACAGCACTATGATCGCGCGCACGCCCTCTACCTGCCGGACTTGCTCGCATGGATCGAGGCGACCCAGCCGGATAGCTGGGAACGCTTGAACAAGGCGCACGGGACGGCCGCCGCGGATCGCATTGCCGAGCGCATACGCAAGAACCTGGACGAGCGCGGCACGCTGGAGGTGCTGCGTCGAGGCGTGGAAATGATCGGGCTGAAGGCGCCGTTGGCGCTGGTGCAGTTCAAGCCTGCGCTGGCGGTGAACCCCGAACTGCAGAAGCGCTACGACGCCAACCGCCTGCGTGTAGTGCGGCAGGTAAAGCACTCACCCAACCATCCAAACGATGCACTGGATCTGGTGCTGTTCGTCAACGGCATTGCCGTGGCGACGGCGGAGCTGAAATCCGACTTCACCCAAAGCGTGGGCGATGCCGTGGACCAATACCGCTACGACCGGGAGCCGCATCCCAAGGGCGGTGTGGCCGAGCCGCTGCTGTCCTTCCCGGGCGGAGCATTGGTGCATTTCGCGGTGAGTCAGGCCGAGGCGATGATGACGACGCGGCTGGCTGGCAAGGAGACGCGCTTCTTGCCGTTCAACCTGGGGCACGATGGCGGCGCAGGCAATCCGCCGAACCCGAATGGCTTCGCCACCGCCTACCTGTGGGAGCAGGTCTGGGCACGTGACAGCTGGCTGGAGATCCTGGGCCGCTACGTCATCGGCAAGCGCGACGACAAGAAGCGCCTGACTAGCGTGATCTTTCCGCGCTACCACCAGCTCGATGCGACGCGGAAGCTGGTGGCTGACGTGCGCGCGAACGGAGCGGGGCAACGGTATCTCATCCAGCATTCGGCAGGCTCGGGCAAGACCAACTCCATCGCCTGGAGCGCGCACTTCCTCGCCGACCTGCACGACGACAAGCACACCAAGCTGTTCGACAGCGTGCTGGTGGTGTCCGACCGCAACGTGCTGGATTCGCAGTTGCAGGAGGCGATTTTCGATTTCGAGCGCACTGCTGGCGTGGTGGAAACCATCACCAGCGAACGCGGCAGCAAGAGCGCACAGTTGGGGCAGGCGCTGAAGGACGGCAAAAAGATCATTGTGTGCACCATCCAGACCTTCCCGTTCGCGCTGCAGGCAGTACAGGAATTAGCTGCCACCGAGGGCAAGCGTTTCGCAGTGATTGCCGACGAGGCGCACAGTTCGCAGACCGGCGAGTCCGCCGCCAAGCTTAAGCAGCTGCTGAGCGCGCAGGAATGGGCCGAGCTGCAGGACGGCGGCGAGGTGGATACCGAAACCGTGTTGGCAGCGGGCATGACGGCCCGTGTCGGTGGCCAGCACGGCCTGACGTACGTGGCCTTTACCGCCACGCCCAAGGCCAAGACGCTGGAGCTGTTTGGCCGGCCGGGTCCGGATGGGTTGCCGGTGCCGTTTCACGTGTATTCGATGCGGCAGGCGATCGAGGAGGGTTTCATTCTCGATGTGCTGCGCAATTACACCCCGTACAAGCTGGCGTTCAAGCTGGCCCATGAGGGCAGGGAATACGACCAGATCGAGGTGGAACGCAGCGCGGCGATGAAGGGGATCATGCAGTGGGTACGCCTGCATCCCTACAACATCGCGGCCAAGGTGCAGATTGTGGTGGAGCACTACCGCGAACACGTGCAGCCACTGCTGAATGGCAAGGCCAAGGCAATGGTGGTGGTAAGCAGCCGCAAAGAGGCCGTGCGCTGGCAGAAGGCGGTGCGCGAGTACATCGCGCGGCAGAACTACCCGCTCGGCGTGCTGGTGGCGTTTTCCGGTGAGGTGAACGACCCGGACAGTTTCCCCGAACCGGTCACCGAGACCAGTGCGGACCTTAATCCGGGCTTGAAGGGGCGTGACATCCGCGACGCTTTTGCGCAGTCGCACTATCACCTGCTGCTGGTGGCCAACAAGTTCCAGACTGGCTTCGATCAGCCGCTGCTGTGTGGCATGTATGTGGACAAACTGCTCGGCGGCATCCAAGCGGTGCAGACGCTGTCGCGACTCAATCGTGCTTATCCGGGCAAGGACACCACTTACATCCTCGACTTCGTCAACGATGCAGCCGAGATCCTGAAAGCCTTCAAGACCTACTACTCCACCGCCGAGCTGGAAGCGGCGACCGATCCGCACCTGGTGTTCGACTTGCGCGCCAAGCTCGATGCCAGCGGCCATTACGACGATTTCGAAGTGGAACGGCTGGCGAAGATCGAGACCGATCCAAACTCCACGCAGGCGCAATTAAGTGCCGCGATGGCGCCGGTGGCAGACCGCCTGCTGAAGCGTTATCGCACTGCCCAGCTGGCGCGGGCCGACGCGCTGGACAGTGGCGATGAGCCGGCGGCCCAGGCGCAGAAGGACCTCATGGATGTGCTGCAGTTGTTCAAGGGCGACATGGGTGCCTACGTGCGCCTGTATGCGTTCCTCTCCCAGATGATCGACTACGGCAACACTGACATCGAGAAGCGCTTCCTCTTCTACAAACGGCTGATCCCTTTGCTGGAATTCGGCCGCGAGCGCGAAACGGTGGATCTGTCCAAAGTGGTGCTGACTCACCACACCCTGCGCAGCGCGGGACGGCAGCCGCTCAACCTCAAGGATGATCAGGGTGATTACAAGCTGCCGCCGCTCGACGCGGTGGGTAGCGGCTTGGTGCATGACAAGGAGAAGGCACGACTGGAGGAGATCATCGAGCGCGTGAACGGGCTGTTCGAAGGCCAGCTTAGCGACGGCGATCAGCTGCTTTACGTCAACGGCGTGCTCAAGGGTAAGCTGCTGGAGAACAACACCCTAGTGCAGCAGGCGGGGAGCAACAGCAAAGAGCAGTTCGCCAGTTCGCCGGACCTGCGCGAAGCGCTGGTGCACGCCATCATCGATGCGCTGGATGCGCACTCGGTGATGAGTACGCAGGCTCTGAAATCCTCGCGCACCCAGGATGCTCTGGTGGATATCCTGCTAGGACCGGGTCAGCTGTATGAGGCGCTTCGCAAGCGGGCTGGCCAAGGTGGCGAAGCGCAGCTGAAGTGAACGCCGTCGGAAGTCATCCGCGCCTGTGTCGTCACGCGGCTGGCATGGATAAGTCTTCGAACATCGCACGGGGTAGACAAAACCATGAACACTTCTTCTGTAGTCGAAGCCGAGCCGAATGAAATCCCGCCCCGCGCACTAGTCGACGACATCTGCGTCCACATCTTCAGCTCCTCTTCGGTGATGGTGGGTGTCTGCCTCACTGTCGTAGGCATTTTGCGTGTGGTAATCACCCTGAAAAGCAAAGACACGCTCGGGGATGATCTGCTTACCATCAATGCCATGGTCTACATGATTTCCGCGCTGTTGTCCTATTGGGGATTGCGGACGCGTAATCGCAAGCGCAATCATCGGCTGGAATATCTTGC
>NZ_DATEJY010000074.1:0-19917 GCF_035277725.1 Dyella sp.
GCGCCCATGCCTGTTTCCGAATCGCTGTCGAGCCAGACCGAAGCCGTCCGCAGCTTCAATCGCTTTTACACGCGCCAGATCGGCGTGCTCGACGAGGGGCTGCTGGCCAGCCCCTACACCTTGACGCAGGCGCGCGTGCTATTCGAATTGGGTACGCGCAAAGGCGTGACGGCAAGCGAAATCGGCGAGCTGCTGGGATTGGATGCGGGGTATCTCAGCCGCATGGTGCAAGGTTTCATGACGCAAGGCCTGCTGACGCGGAAACCTTCCAAAGAGGACGGCCGCCAATGGCTGCTGTCGCTGACGACCGAAGGGCGCAAAGCGTTTCGCGAATTGGATCGCATGTCGCATCGGCTCACCGAATCCCACTTGTCCCGTCTTTCGGAACCAGGACGCCAGCGCCTGCTGGCATCGATGCAGGAAGTGCAGCGACTGCTCTCGCCCGCCAACGGCAGCAACAAGGTAGTGGTTCGCACGCACCGCATCGGCGACATCGGCTGGGCGATCGAACGCCACGGCCGGCTTTATGCCGATGAATTCGGTTGGAACGGTGAATTCGAAGCCTTGGTCGCCATGTTGTTTGCGCAGTTCGCCAGCAAGCATGATCCGGCCAGGGAGCGCATGTGGGTCGCCGACGTGGATGGCGAACGCGCGGGCTGTGTGTTCGTGGTGCGCAATGCAGATGATCCTTCCGTTGCGCAACTGCGCTGCCTGCTGGTCGATCCGAAAGCGCGCGGCCTTGGCATCGGCAAACGACTGGTCGATGCGTGCATCCGCTTTGCGGCCGAAGCGGGCTATTCAAAGATGCTGCTATGGACCAACGATGTGCTGGTTTCCGCGCGCCGCATCTACCAGGCCACCGGCTTTGCGCTGGTGTCGGAGCAACGGCATCACAGCTTTGGCCATGATCTGGTAGGGCAGGTGTGGGAGCGTTCACTCCCATAAAACCCGGCCTCAAGCGGGAAAAATGTGCTTTATACGTGGCACTTAGCGGCAAATGTGTCATATACGACACATGACCGCCCTTCCACTCACCCGCCTGGGCCAAGCCATCCGCAGCATGCGCCAGCATCGCGGGCTTACGCAGCAGGCGCTTGCGGCCCGTGCCGGCGTCCCGCGGCGAAAAGTCATTGAAGGGGAACAGGGCTCCCCCCGCGTAGCCATCGAAACCTATGCCAGGGTTGTGGATGCCGTCGGCGGTGAGCTGGCCGTTGCCCCGGCTCGGCGGCCCACCTTTGAAGAGCTGAAAGATATCTTCCCCGATGAAGACTAAGGCGTTCGAGCATTTGCGCGTCGGCACACCGCAGGGTGACGCGGGCGTTTTGTCGCGCGAAGTGGGAACGTATTTCTTCCAGTACCACCCATCCATCCCGCCGGCGGCCGAAGTCAGCCTGACCATGCCGTACCGGATGGAGCAATACCGCAGCGAGCAACTGTTTCCCTTGTTCGAGATGAACATGCCGGAAGGCTACGTTCTGGAGGCATTGCGCAATCGCTTTGCCAAAGCAGGTCGGTTCGATCCCATGCTGTTGCTGGCGTTGACCGGTCGCGAGGCGGCCATCGGCCGCGTCATGGTTGACGCGCCGGAGCTGCCGTCCGATGACTCTGGCAAAGGCGTACCGCTCGCGCAGATTCTCGCCTGGGATGGTGCGGAAGACCTGTTTGCCGAACTCTCGCGCAGATATCTGCGACGAACGGGCGTATCCGGCGTTCAACCCAAATTGCTCGTGCCGGAGGAAATGCCCGAGGGCGCCTATGGAAAGGCCGCCCCCACAACACGCGAGCTGATCGTCAAAAGCGCGGACGACAAATTTCCCGGCCTGGCCGTCAACGAGTTTGTCTGCATGAGCATCGCCAAGGCGGCGAGTATTCCCGTGCCGGAGTTCCATCTCTCGGAAAACCGGCAGTTGTTCGTGACGCGGCGCTTCGACCGCACCGCCGAAGGGGCGGCCTTGGGGTTCGAAGACATGGCCGTTCTGATGGGCAGATCCACGACCGACAAGTACAAGAGCAGCTACAGCCAGATCGCCACGGCATTGAATATGTTCTGCGCGCCGGAGCACAAGGCGCAGGCATCAGCGCAGCTATTCGATCAAGTCGTGCTGTCCTGCATCGTTGGCAATGGCGATGCGCACCTGAAGAATTTCGGCGTGCTGTATACCCATCCCTTGGCCGGCGACGTTCGCATGGCACCGGCCTACGACATCGTCAACACCACCACTTACATTCCCGAGGATGGGCTTGCACTGTCGTTGAAGGGCACACGCAACCTGTTTCTTGCCCGGGTGGAACTCATGGTATTCGCCCAGGACTGTGGCATCGGCAACCCACGCGAGCGCATCGTCAACATCCTGGCGGTCTGCGAGACGACGCTCGCCGTCCATGCAGCGTTGCTTGAAGACTTTCCGGAACTTGAAGCCGCCATCCGGCGCGGGTTGGAACAATTCCTAGTCACTTATGCTTGAGCAACGCCACGTAAGCTGGGATGAAAATGTAGGCTGGGGTGAGCGGAATGCGAACCCCACCATTCCGGAGGCTTGCAGGCCATGTTGGGGTTCGGCGAGCCTCACCCCAACCTACGTTCATCCCAGCCTACATGGCTGTCACATCAGCTTGAACAGCTTCCCCGGCACGTTCTGAAAGCCGGTGGCGCTCGCCAGCATGGTGCCGCGCTGATACGAGAAATTCTTGTCCGTGGTCGGCTGGAAGAATTCGATGAAATCAAGGCTGCGCTTGCCGAGCACGAAGCCGCCGATCAATGGCGGATTGACGGCATACATCATCGGCACCAATGCCATCATCGAGCTGGCAGGTACGCCGATCAGGTGTTCTTCCAGATCGCCGCTTTGCTGGCTGTGTTGCGGGTAGAACCACAGCGGGGTGCTGATGAAAAGGAAGGCGTTTTCGCCCATGCTGGTGAGCAGGGTGCGCAGCAGCCACTTGGCGGTTTCGGCGTTGAGATGCTCGATCACGTCGAGCAGGCAGATGATGTTGTAGCTGGCAAGACGATCGGAAGGAATGCTTTGCGCCAGGCCGTGCCAGGCGTTGCGATAAATCTTTCGCTCGAACAGAGACGGGTTATTGAAAGCGCCTTCGAAACCGTCCACCGCATCGACCGACCAATGCTGGGTCGCCGGGTGGCTCTTGAGCAATTCGCCCAGGCCACCCTTGCCGAAGCCGATATCCAGCACTTCGACGTCGGCGGCGTTGTCCTGCATGATGTGGAAGATCAGCTCTTTCGGCGCCGCCGATTCGCCACCTGGCACCAGCTGCGTGTCGACGGTATCGATCTGTTGATAGTCTTTGAGAACTTGCCGCAGCATGACGTGGCCTTGGGTAAATAAATCGATTAACGCAGGTAGTCGAACAGGCTGGTGCCCTGGATCTTGGCGAACACCTGCTGCGACGCCTGCAACGCCGTGGATTGCAGCGAGAGATTGCTGATGGCCGAGGCCATGTCGACGTTCTGCACGTCGGACAGGGCGCTCTTGTAGGTGATGCTGAGGTCGGAATAGGCGCTGCTCTGCTGCTGCAGCGTATCGATGCGGCTGCCGACGGAAACCTGCGCATTGGACACGGCATTCATCGACTGGTTGAGCGATTCAAGCTGGCGGTTGAGCGTGTTGGTGATGGACGTCGAACTGCCGCCGCTCTGCAGGGCGGTGATCATGTTGTTGAGCGTGGTGAACACGTCCTGCGTGTTCGATGCGTTGTCCGACTGCACCTTGACCGTGTCGCCCGCGTTCGGCGTGCCGCTCATGTTGATGGTGATGCCGTTGAAGCTGATGCTGCCGCCATCGGTATAGCTGCCGGTAACCGGGTTGCCGCTGCTGTCGGTGACCGGATTGCCGGCCGCGTCGGTCACGCTGTAGGTCCCGTTAGCGCCGAAGGTGATGGTGTCGTTGACCGGTCCGGATGCGGTTGCGGCACTCCATGCCGCGGTATTGGTAACACTATTGGAGCCCACCACCAGCGTGCCGGTGTTGCTGCTGGTCGCGCTGGCCACGAACGAGCCGTTGCCCGCCGCCAGGTTCATGAAGATGTCGCTGCCGGAATCGCTGCTGGCGACCTGCAAGCCGCTACCGATCGCGGTAAAGGATTGCTGGTCGTTGCCCGCATACGTGACCGCGCCCGTACTGGTGTTCGACACGAACGGCGTATTGGTGGTGCTGGTTCCTGCAAACAGTGCCTGGCCGTTGCCATCGGTAGTATTGGCAAGCTGCACCAGCTGATCGCGGTATTGCGTCAGCTGCGTGGCCATGTTGTTGAGATCGGCGGACGACATGGCGCCGTTGATCGCGCCCAGGGCAATGTCGTTCACGCTGCTCAGCAGATTGTTGACGGTGGTGAGCGTGGTCGATTCGGTCGAAAGACGCGTATTGGCCGCATTGATGTTGCTGCCGTACTGCGTGTTCTGCGCAAGGATGTGGCTGAGCTGCACCACTTGCGCGGCGCCGGTGGGATTGTCCGACGCCACGTTGATGGCATTGCCGGTGCTGATTTCGTTTTGCGTCTGCGCCAGCGCACTTTGCTGGTCGAGCATGGTGTTGAGCTGCTGCTGGTACATCCAGGAAGTCGAGATGCGCATCGTAAAACCCTGCTCTTAGCCGTTCTGAAGGGCGGTGATCAGACTGGTGAAGATCTGCTCGGCGGTGGAGATCACTTGCGCCGAAGCCTGGTAAGCCTGCTGGAACTGCACCATGTTGGCCGCCTCCTGGTTGAGGTTGACGCCGGCATAGCTCTGCTGCGTGCCCATGGCCTGGTTGTAGATATTCGTTTGCGTCGTGAGATCGGCGCTGGCCAAGCTACCGGCGCTGCCGATCTGCGCGGTGAGGTTGGCGTAGTTGGCGATCACCGAGGTTTTGCCCCCATTGGTCACGCCGCTATTGGACAACGCAGCCAATGACAGCGCATTGCTGTTGTCGTTGAGGCCATTGGTATTGGCTGCCACCTTGAACGTGTCGCCGCTGGCGGGTGCGCCGGTCAGGCTCAGGCTCCAACCATCGGCGGTGATCGGTTGTCCCGACGTGTACGTGCCGGTGGTGGTATTACCTGCGCCATCGGTAATCGAGTAATTGCCACCCGCGCCGAACGTGATGGTGGCACCCGCAAGCAGATTGCTGTTCGCCGAATTGGTCACGCTGACCGAACCCGCTTTGCCGGTACCGGTGTTGCTCGTGCCTGCCGACGCCGTCAGCGCGGCAGCGGCGGCAATGCCGCTCGGATCGGTCATCGCGACCGACAGCGACGTCGATGCACTGCGCGTCGGTTCGATTTCGTAGCTGTCACCGGTCTGCGCCGTGCCCGATACGCTGAAGGTGAGGCCATCCGCGAACAGCGTGCCGTTGCCGTTGGCGGTAAGCGCCACGTTCTGGCCGCTCGTTGTCGATAGCGTCCAGCCGTTGGTGCCGGTACCTGCACCGGTGTAGCGCAGCAGGTAGTCGGACGTGGTGAGCTGCGATACGTTGCTTACCGATGCTGCTACCGTTGCACCGCCAGAAGCATTTTTGCTCGACGGCAGCACCGTTGGCGAGCCGAGGCTGAAAATGGGCTGGCCTTGTTGGCCGTTGAGATCCAGGCCCGCTGCCTGCTGACCGTTGACGCTGGTCGCCAGTGCAATCGCCGATTGCCCCAGCGCGTTTTGCGCAGGCTGCAGCACGGTATCGCGATAGTTCACCAACGCACCCAGCGTGCCGCCGCTCAGCTGCGAGGTGATGTCGTTGCCGGCGCTGTCGTACACATCGGTGCTGCCTGGATCGTATTGATTGGCGCCACTGGACAGCGCATACGATTGTGCGCCGCTTACCAACGTGCCGCCGGCCGAGGTGTAGACGCTGATCGAGCCGTCGCTGTTGGTCGATGCCGAAATACCGGTCAGCCCGGACAACTGCTGTACCAGCGTGTCACGTTGATCGAGCAACGCATTCGGATTGCCGGTGCTGCCGGCCTGCAGGATCTGGTTGTTGAGCTTGGCGATCTGCGACGCCAGCGTGTTGATGCTGCCGACCGTACCGCCGATCTGTTGATTGACCTGCGCCGACTGCGTGCTGAGCTGCTGGCCGAGCGTGTTGAACACTTGGGTCAGCGAGGAAGCGCTGCCCAGCGCTGCTTGCCGCACCGAGGATGAACTCGGCGAATTGGCCACGCTGCTGAAGCCGCTGTAGAGATTGTCCAGCGCCGTCTGCAGGTTGCCGCTGTTGGCGAGAAAGCCGTTGAGCGCGGTGGTGAGCGTATTGGTGGTGGTCGCACCCTGCAGGTTGCTGTTGCTGCTCCACACCGCCTGCGTCAGGTATTGGCTGTAGGCACGCTGCACAGCCGTGACGTTCACGCCGGAGCCGATCGTGTACTGGCCGTTGCTTTGCCCGATCGTTTCCGACTGCAGCACGCTTTCTTCGCTGTAGCCGCTGGTGCTGGCGTTGGCGATGTTGTTGCTGACCGTGCTCAGCGCGACCTGGGCCGCGTTGAGACCGGAAATGCCGATGTTGAGGATGCTGGACATGGAGTGGGCATTTCCTTGGGTCAGTAACGGATTTGCCGTGCCGTCATGCCGGCCTGCGCCGGAATGATGGCGGCGAGAAAGGGTGATACCCGTCGGCTAGTCATAAATTCGGCACCCCCACCGATTTCTTGAGCGCATCCAGGGCCTGCCGCATGACGCTGCTGTTGGCGATGGCCGCCACCTTGCCGGCGTACGACGGGTCGGTGGCATAGCCGCCCTCGACCAACGCGCGGGCATAGCCCAGCACGTCGTCGCCGTGGCCGAGCGCGCTGGCGTAGCGCGGGTCCTTGCCGATCAGGTCGGCGTAGTCGGCCAGCGATTCGGCCGTCGATTGATAGGAACGGAATTGCGCCTGCTTGCGGACGGCAATGCCGCCTTCGTATTCCACCGTCGGCACGTTCACGCGCGAACCGCCCCAGCCACCGCCGGCCTTGATGCCGAACAGGTTGAAGCTGCTGCTGCCGTCGGCATGCGTGGGCATGTGCTTGCCCCATTGCGTTTCCAGTGCAGCCTGCGCCAGCACGGTGCGCACCGACAAGCCCAGTTCCTTCGCCACGATGCTGGCCTGCGGCGCGAGTTCGCGCACGAAGGCTTCGGCATCCTGCGGCACCCATGCCAGCGCCTTGCGCGCCGCCGATTGCGTGGCATCGGCGAGGTCGAACAAGCGTTGCTTCCAGTTGTCGACGAGGCCGGCAGCATTCGGGTCTACCCCGCCAGTCTTGCTCGCATCGCCTTGGCCATGGCCGCCGAGCTGATGGATCAGCAAATCGGCAATGCCCAGCCCTTTGCCATGCTGGGAAAGATTCAGTGAAAGCTGCTGGTCATACATGTCCTGCCAGGCATCGGTGGCCTGGCTTTCGAACAAGGGATCGCCGAAGTTCGCCTCGCGCATCGACTTCAGCAGCATCTCGGTGAACATCGACTCGAATTGCTTGGCGACGGCTGGCAACGCGGCATTGCTGTCGGTATCGGCTTGATGGCGCAGCGCGCTGAACCCGGACAGGTCGGTCCAGGTATTCAGTGTTTGGGCCGCGACGTTGCCGATGTCAGCCATTAGATCACCGTCGAACGCGCAGGCTGGGATGACAATCCCAGCATGTTTGGGTTTGGCGAAGCTGGGATTTCATCCCAGCCTACGTGATGTGCAAGGTTGCTCATCAGATCACTACCAGGTCGGCATGCAAGGCGCCGGCTTGTTTCAGCGCCTCGAGAATCGAGATCAGATCCGTCGGCGTCGCGCCCACCTGATTCACTGCGCGCACGATGGAATCCAGGCTGACGCCGGGACCGAACTTGAACATATGCGCGCCTTGTTGTGTCACCGACACCGAACTGTTCGGCACCACCTGCGTGGTCCCGTTGCTGAAAGGACCGGGCTGGCTGACCTGCGGCTGCTCGCTGATGGTCACCTGGATCGAACCATGCGCCACCGCGGCCGCCGTCACGCGTACGTCCGCGCCAATCACTACCGTGCCGGTGCGCGAGTTGACGATCACGCGCGCGGGCGCTTCACCCGGATCGACATCCAGCGCTTCGATCGCACCCAGCCACGCGACTTTCTGGCTGGGATCAACCGGCCCGCGCACGGATACCGAACCACCATCCAGCGCATGCGCCGTGCCGGAGCCATACAAATGGTTGATGGCATCGACGATATGGTTGGCGGTGGCGTAGTCGGCCGTGTTGAGATTCAACACGATGTCGCCGCCATGACTGAAAGAATTCGGCACGGTGCGTTCGACCGACGCGCCATTCGGAATGCGGCCGCTGGCGGAAATATTGATCTGCACGCTGGAACCACTGCGGCCCGTTGCACTGACGCCACCGACCACGACGCTGCCTTGTGCGATGGCGTAGACGTTGCCGTCGGCGCCACGCAACGGCGACATCAATAGTTCGCCACCGCGCAGGCTCTTGGCATTGCCGATCGAAGCCACTGTGATATCGATGGTCTGTCCCGGTTTGGCGAACGGCGGCAGCTCGGCCGTGATCGTGACAGCGGCGACGTCTTTCAGCTGCGGCTGGATGCCGGTGGAAGGAATCGACACGCCGAATTGCTTCAGCATGTTTTCCAGGCTTTGCGTGGTGAACGGTGCCTGCGTGGTCTGGTCGCCGGTGCCGTCCAGGCCCACGACCAGGCCGTAGCCGACCAGTTGGTTGCTGCGCACGCCGGCGACTTGCACGAGGTCGCGGATTTTGTCGGCGTGGGCGGGGGCCGATGGGATCAGGCCCAACAGCAAGACTAATGTCGCGACGATGCCAATCACTCCCTCTCCCCTCCGGGGAGAGGGTTGGGGTGAGGGGCCGCTCTTGCCGCCAAACTCACTTTTATCGCGACTGAAGATTTGCATCGGTTGTACTCGAAATTAAATAGGTTTCCCGCCAGATTCGCCCCTCACCCCAGCCCTCTCCCCGGAGGGGAGAGGGAGTCAACGGCTCAGAACGGCATCCACTTCGAATTGAAAAACTTCGCCAACCACCCTTGCGTATTCGCTTCGTTCAAGGTGCCGCGGCCGGTATAAGTGATGTTGGCATCGGCCACACGCGTGGAATCAACTGAGTTGTCCTGCGCAATATCCTCAGGACGCACGATGCCGGAGATGCGGATCAGCTCCTGGCCCTGGTTGATGGTCAGCCACTTCTCGCCGCGCACCAGCAAGCCGCCGTTGGACAGGCGCTTGGCGACCGTCACGGTGATCTGGCCACTCAATTGATTGCTCTGCGTGCTGCTGCCGGCGCCGTCGAAACTGTTGGCGGAATTGAGCGAGGAATTGGCCGACTGCCCTGCAATGCGCAGCGACTGCCCGAGGATCTGCGGCGCGCCTACATTGACCTTGTCGGTCTTGCTGGTGGTGGTTTCGGATTTCTTGCTCGCCTGCATCGACTCGACCAGGTTGATCGTCAGGATGTCGCCGACGCGATGCGCGCGCGCATCGTTGAACAGTTCCATGTTCTGCATGTCGTGATAGATCGAGCCATCCGGCGGCGGCGGCGAGGTTTCCTCCACCGGCGCGGTGGCGGCCCACTTCGCGTCATCCTGTTTCTGGTGCTCCTGGATGGCGCCGCAACCGGCCAGCGCGGCGGCAAGCAGCGAGAGCGAGGCGATGCGCAGCAACATGGACGAATAAGACATAAATCACCATCAAGTCTTGTTGATCACGAACTGCAACATGTCGTCCACGGCGCTGATCGACTTGGAGTTCATTTCATAGGTACGTTGGGCCTGGATCATGTTCACCATCTCCTCCACCACGTTGGTGTTGGACGATTCCAGCGAGCCTTGCGCGAGCGTGCCCATGCCGTTGATGCCGGGCTGCCCGGTCTGTGCCGTGCCGCTGGATTGGGTTTCCAGGTAGAGGTTCTGTCCCATCGGCTGCAGGCCGGCGGGATTGATGAAATTGGCAAGCTGGATCACGCCCAGCGTGGTGGATGCGGTGGAACCGTTGCTGGTGGCGCTGACCGTGCCATCGGTGCCGATGGTGACGCTGTTGACGTTCGCCGGCAGCGTGATCGCCGGCACCAGCGGATAGCCATCGGCGGTAACAAGCTGGCCGGTGGAATCTTCATGCAGCGAACCATCGCGCGTGTAGGCGACGGTGCCATCGGGCATGGTCACCTGCAGGAAACCGTTGCCTTGAATGGCGACGTCGAGCGAATTGCCGGTCTGCGTGATCGCGCCTTGCGTAAAGAGTTTTTCGCTGCCAACGACTTTCACGCCGGTGCCCAGCAGCAAGCCGGACGGCGCTTCTGTCTGCTGCGTGGTCTGGCTGCCGGGCTGGCCTTCGTTCTGGTACATCAGATCCTGGAACGACGCGCGCGAGGTTTTGAAACCGGTGGTGCTGGCGTTCGCCAGGTTGTTGGAGATCACGTCCATCTGCGTCTGCTGCGCATCCAGGCCGGTCTTTGCGATCCAGAGAGAAGAGAACATGACTTACTCCGAGATAGGCGTGCGCGAGGCAGGTTGGGGTGCGAACCCCAACGTCGCCATGCCTGGAAAGTGATGATGTTGGGGTTGCCACCCCAACCTGCGTGCGGCGAAGAGGAACGTGTTGCGAGTTGGATGCATAACCTGGCCTCTCAACTGTTCTGCAACAACTTGGTGCTGTCATCCGCGTCGTCTTCCGCGGTCTTGATCGAACGCACCTGCATTTCGTACTGGCGCGACAGCGAAATCATCTTCACCAGTTCGGACGATGGATTGACGTTGCTCGCCTCCAGCGCACCGGAGGTCACCGTCACCGTGCTGTCGGTATCGGCGGTGCTGCCGTCGTTCATATGCATCAGGCCATCCGCGCCCTCGCTCATCTGCGTGGGATCCGGATTGACCAGCTTGATCTGTCCCACCGCGGCAATCGTGTTTGGCCCCTGCCCCATCGGCACGGTGGAAAGGGTGCCGTCGTTGCCGATGGCGATTTTCGCGGCATCAGGAATGGTGATCGGACCACCCGAACCCATCACCGGATTGCCGCGCGCATCGGTGAGGCTGCCATCCGGGCCTAACTGCAGATCACCGGCGCGTGTGTATGCTTCCGTACCGTCCGGCGCCTGCACGGCAATCCAGCCCGGACCGTTTACCGCAACATCCAGCGAACGGCCGGTGTGCTGGATCGTGCCTTGGGTGTCGTCCTGTCCCACACCTTGCGCCACCGCGTTGATGCGCGTGCTAGCGCCGGGCCCAAGCACCGGCACGCTTTGAAATGCACTCAGCTCGCTCTTGAAACCGGTGGTGGATGCGTTGGCCAGGTTGTGGCTTACCGCATCCTGCGCACGCATCGTCTGCGTGGCACCAGTCATGGCGATGTAGATGGAACGGTCCATACGTTACTTATCCGCGGCTAACAGCCTGGAACAACGTCTGCGACAGCGAATTCACCGTGCCCAGCATCTGCGAATTCGCTTCGTAGTCCTGCTGCGCCTGGATCATGTTGACCAGCTGCGCGGTGGTGTCGGAGGTGTTGGAGGTTTCCAACTGGCCCTGCTCGATGTTGCCGAACTGGCCGACGCTCGCCGTACCGAGCACCGCCGTGCCGGACGATTGCGTCGCCAGCCAGCGGTTGTTGCCCACTTGCTGCAGGCCCTGCAGGTTGGCGAAGTTGGCCACCGCGATCTGGCCGAGCTGGCTGGTCTGGTTGTTGGAGTAGACCGCCGTAACGATGCCGTCGGTACCGATTTCCACGTTTTCCAGCACGCCGGCTTCGAAGCCGTTCTGGTTGATCGTGCCTGGTGCGTACGCCGTGCCGAACTGCGTGCTGTTGGCCACGTTCAAGGTCATGGTGGCGGGGAACGTGGCGCCATTGGTGGGCTGCACCGGCGTGAAGCTGAGATTGCCATTGGCCGGCGTGACCAGCGTACCGGCGCTGTTGAACGTCATCGCTGCCGTGCCGGCGCTGTTGCCGTCGATGTAGAGATTCGCGTTCCAGGTGTTGTTGGCGGTCTTGACGTAGTACACCGTCGCCGAGTGCGAACCGCCCTGCGAGTCGTACACGGTCAGCGTCGATGCGTTGTTATAGCTGTTCGTATCGGTCGGGCTGAAGGGTGTGTCAGTCGGCAACGATGCACCTGCCGGCAGGTTGGAGCTGACGGTGATCGTACTGGTCGGCGTCGCCGCACTCTGCGCGGTATTGAGCTGCAGATTGGTCAGCGTGCTGGTGTTGAAACCACCTGCCGCATTCGGCGGATAAACCTGCAGTTTCGAGCCATCGGCAGTCACCACGTTGCCGTTGGCGTCTTCATGAAAAGCGCCATCGCGCGTGTACTGATCGCCGGTGCCGTTGTTGACGATGAAGAAACCGTTGCCGCTGAGCGCCATGTCCAGGCTGCCGTTGGTGGTTTCCAGGTCACCCTGCGAGAAGCCTTGCGCCACGCCGGTAAGTTCCGCGCCGCTGCCCACGGCTACCGAGCTCAAGTTGAGGCCGGTCACCGCATACACTTCGGAGAACTGTGCGGTGGATCCCTTGAAGCCCACGGTGCCCGCGTTGGCGATGTTGTTGGAAATGACGTTCAACTGGTCCTGGGCTGCGTTGATGCCACTGAGCGCCTGATTGAGAGCCATGCTGTTGGTACCCCCTGATGAGTGACGGTGCGCGATCGCGTCGTCAGTTGATCTGTGCGACCTGGCTCAGCGGCACGCCGCCGATACCCGCCACTTGCAAATACGTACCCGTGCTGCTGCCGCCGTAACCGACACCCGTTACCGCACCGGCCACGTAAGTGGTGAGTGCGGCGCTCTTACCGCCGCTGTTGGCCGATACGCTATAGGTGCCATTGGCCACGGCGTTGCCGCTGCTGTCCTTGCCGTTCCAGGTGAACGAGGAAAGGCCGGCCGGCTGCGTGCCGAGATCGATGGTGTTGACCACGTTGCCGTTGGTGTCCTTGATGGTGACCACCACATCGCCAGCCGTACTGACGTTTACGCCGCCGTTGACCGAGCTGCCGCTGTAGGTGAGTGCGTTCGACGGCACCAGTACCTGGCGACCGACCAGGCTGGCGGAACTCAACACCTGCGCACTTTGCGCATTGGCGCTGATGTTGCTGCTCAAGCCGGTAAGGCTGCTCTGGATGTTCTGCAAGGTGCCGAGCTGCGCGAATTGCGCCATTTCGGCTGCCATCTGCGAGTTGTCCATCGGCTTGGTCGGATCCTGCGAGGTGAGCTGCGTGGTCAGCAGCTGCAGGAAGTCGGACTGCGACATGATCGAGCCGCTCGGCGTGCTAGTCACCGTGCTGCCGGTGAGGCTCAGGCCTGAAGCGGAATAACTGTTGGTGCTGCTGCCTACGGCGCTCATGCTCAGCTACCCAGGTTGATGGTTTTGATCATGAGCTGCTTGGTGGTGTTCATCACTTCCACGTTGTTCTGATACGAACGCGACGCGGAAATCATGTTCACCAGCTCATCGATCGGATTGACGTTGCTGCCATAGACGAAACCGTTGGCATCCGCCATCGGATTGCCCGGTTCGTAATGCGATTCCACCGGCTGCTGGCTTTCGGTAACACCGGCCATGCGCACGCCGACATTGGCGTTGGCATCGCCTTCCACTGCGCCGCTTTGTTGCTGCAGTACCGGCGCGAACATCAGTTCCTTCGCTTTATAGGCGTTATTGGGACTGCTGCTGACGCTGTCGGCGTTGGCGAGATTGCTGGCGACGGTGTTGAGCCGCAGCGATTCGGCGGACATGCCGGAACCGGCGGTATCGAAGATCTTCATCAGGGACATCAACTTTGTCCTCCACCATTGATGGCCAGGCGCAGCTGCTGGATCGTGCTGTTGATGAAGCTCAGGCTGGCCTGGTAATGCACCATGTTGCTGGCGAATGCGGACTGCTCCACCTGCGCATCGACGGTGTTGCCGTCCATGCTCGGTTGCAGTGGCGTGCGGTATTTCAGGCTATCGGCCGATTCGCTGCTGCTCGTCATCTGGCCCGCCGTCGGCGTGTTCAAGGCCAGCGACGGCGAAGGCTCGCCGCTCGCTTGCTGCAACACCTGGCGGAAGTCGACGTCGCGCGCCTTGTAATCGGGCGTGTCGGCGTTGGCGATGTTCGACGCAATCACTTCGGAACGGCGCTGCCACACATCCAGTGCCTGGCCACTCAAACCGAACACGTTGTCGAGAAGATTGCTCATGAATGCGTCCCCGCGGCCGATAACCGCCTGCGGAGGGGTTTGAGCAAGTTGCATGCCACGGCTTGACAACGCCGTGCAAACCGCTTGGCAAAGCCATTTGCGGTGATTTACGCCAGGTGCGCACGGCGTGTGGCGACGTTATACCGGCGCGTCGGGACGGATTCCCGACATCACGGTTGCAGCGCAGGCGCCGTCAATTTGTTGACGGGTCCATCAGCTCAAGCACGGTTTTCGCCAGGAGATCCGGCTGGAATTTCGCGATGAAGCGATCGGCACCGACATCGCGTACCAAAGCTTCATTGAAGACGCCACTTAAAGAACTATGCAGCACTACCTTGAGCTGACGCAGCGCAGGTGTTTCACGGATCGCGCGCGTCAACGCATAGCCATCCAGGCGCGGCATCTCGATATCCGAAATCACCAGCGCGATGCGGTCGCTGTCGCTTTCCATCATGTTGGTGAGCAGTTCCAGCGCTTCCTGGCCATCCTGCGCAATGATGCAATCGATGTTGACCTGCTTGAACAGGTTGATCAGACGCCCGCGCGCCACCACCGAATCGTCCACCACCATGATGCGGCGCGTCGGCAGCTGGCGCAGCCCGGCCTGCTGTTGCAGATGCGGCGAGATCTCGGTCGCCACCTCTTCGATGCTGGCCAGCACGTGCTCCACGTCGATCACCGCCATCAGCTGGCCGTCGATGCGGCTGACCGCGTTGACGCGATGGCCGAAACCGAGCGTCACCGATGGCGCCTCCAGCGATTCGCCGGTGCAATGCACGATGCGCTGGAAATCCGCCACCAGAAAACCCTGCATGGAACGGCTGAACTCGGTCACCACCACGTGCGCGGTAGCAACGTTGGCCAACGGGGCGTACCCCATCGCCGTCGCCAGATCGATCACCGGAATGGTCTTGCCGCGGTAGTCGAAGCTTCCCGCCAGCCACTCGTGCATGCCTGGCAGTTTTTCCATCACTGGCTTGCGCAGCACTTCGCGCACCTTGAAAACATTGATGCCGAACAACTGCTTGTCACCCAGGCGGAACAGCAACATCGCGACGCGATTGTGGCCGGCCAGGCGGGTATGGCTTTCCACGCTGTCGAGGAGCGCCGTTGTGCTCATGGGTTTGCTACGTGATGGCGATCATCGGCTATCGGCCAGTGCGGACCGCACTTGAGCGTAGGTTGGGGTTCGCACCCCAACCTACGTGGCACATCGTTTGCTTCCTCAACTTTCGCACGCCGCCGCCGATCTCAAGGCATCTATAAATGGAACGTCGCAAACCATGAGTCTGATCCGCAGCCAGCATCTGGCCGCTCTCCTTCAAGCCGCACTGGCCGGCAACGAAGCCGAGGTTTCGCGCTTGAGCCGCAAGCATCCCGGCATTGCCGCGCTGCTCGCGCCGGTGTTCGCGCGGCTGGCGCCGCGTGCGCCGGCCGTGGTGGCCTTGCAGTCGCTGGAACAACAAAGCCTGGTACTGACGCATGCGCAGACGCTGCATCGCGAACAGTCCGCGCTGGAACAATCGATTGGCGAAACCCGCGACAGCGTCGGACAGTTGACGGACGGCAGCGCCGGTATGTCGTCGACCCTGCAGCAGGCGCAAGGCGGCGTCGAGCAGGCGGCCAAGGCCGGCGAGCAGAGTTCGGCCAACGTCAGCGAATTGAACGGGCAGCTGCGCCTGTTGCGCAGCGCGCTGTCCGCCATGAATCAAAGCCAGAGCCTGCTGACCGCACAGGTGGCGCAAATTCGTGCGCTTACCACCAGCGTGCAGGACATCGCCCATCAAACCAACCTGGTCGCCTTGAACGCCGCCATCGAAGCGGCGCGTGCCGGCGATGCAGGCCGCGGCTTTGCCGTGGTGGCGGATGAGGTGAAGCAGTTGGCGGAGAAAACCGCGCAGGCGACGGCGGAAATTGAAACCGTCACCAGTTCGATCGGCGAGTTCTCGCTGCAGATGAACGACAACGTGCAACAGAGCCTGCAACGCCTGGAGCGCGCACAGACCGGCGTCAACGCCACCGAACGCACGCTGCAGCAAGGTGGCGAAACACTGCAGGGCGCAGGCGAGCGTTTGCGTTCGCTACGCGATAGCCAGGATGGTGCGCAGGTGCGCGCCACCGCCTTGAAAGCCACGCTGGGCGCCTTGCAGCGCCGCGCGTATGAAGCCCGCCGCCACGGCGAGGCGCTCGGCCGCGCGGCGGCACTCGCGCATCGCCTGTGCCTGGGCTGGCTGGAAGGCGAAAGCGGCAACGACACCGCCAGCCTCAGCCTGACCGTGCGCGAATCGGTGATCGGTTTGCGCCAGAGCATGGAACTGGCGCTGCAGGAACCCACCTCGCTCGATCGGCGCTGGTTCGATACCGACGTATTGAAGCGCAGCCTGGATCGATTGACGGCACGGCACGGCAACCATCCTTCCAGCGCCAGCCTGCATGCATCCGCGGTGCGCCTGCGCGAACACGGCGAGGCGTTTCTGGAATTGCTCGGCAACGGGCAGTTCGAACAGGCCGCGCAGATGTCCGAGAAATTGGAGAGCGAGCGCGAGGCGATCAATAGCCAGCTCGCGACGATCTTGGCTGGCGAGGGTGCATGAGGTTTTGGCGTGCCTCGTATTGCGTAGGTTGGGGTGCGAACCCCAACATGGCCATGCGTTCGGCGCGCACGACTCTCTCCCCTGCCCTCGTGGAATCAAAACTCGTCATTCCGGCGCACGCCGGAATCCGGTCAAAAATTCGTGCGCAGCACACGACATACAAAGTGTTGTGTGCTGCGCACCACGTACTTCACTGGATTCCGGCTTTCGCCGGAATGACGAATGAAGAATCTCGGGCGACCGGAACATCCACACGTTCCCAGCCTATGCGCGCATTTTTCACCGTGATGGCATGGCTGGCACTCACCACCCCCGCCCACGCCGACACCACCGCCGACGATCTGCGCACCGCCGCCGAACAAGCCGTCCGCACGCAATACGGCACCGCCGGCAGCCGCGTCGTCATCATGCCGACACGGCTCAATCCGCGTTTGCATTTCGCCGCCTGCCCGCATGCCTTGCAGACGCATCTACCGATGCGCCAAGGCATTCCGTCGCGCGTGGCCGTCGCCGTCAGCTGCTCCGGCGCTCCCGGCTGGAGCATCCAGGTGCCGGTGCAGATGCAGGTATTCCACAACGTGTTGGTCACCAGCCATCCGATGGCGCGCGGCGACATTCCCGGCCCGGGCGACGTGCATAGCGAGGAACGCGACGTGGCACGGCTCGGCTATGGCTATATCGAAAGCCTCGACCAGATCCTGGGCCACTCGCTGGGCCGGCCTCTGATCGCCGGCGTGGTGTTGGAACCCGGCGATTTCAACGGTCGGGAGACCGTGCATTCCGGCGAGGAAGTGGAATTGGTGGCCCAAGTGGACGGCATCGAGGTGCGTACCCACGGCATGGCCCTGGACGGCGGGGACACCGGCGCCCGCCTGAGGGTCCGTAATGACAATTCCGGCCGAATAATCAATGGCGTAGTGATTGGGGAAGGCCAGGTGAAAGCCCTCCCTTGAGGACGCTCCGACCTATTCCGCGCAGGCGTCACCGGCCCTGTCTGTGCGCATATCTTCGGTGCGTTGGCTCGAAAGACGGCCAGTCTGCCTTCGCCAACGCCCCTATGATGTGCACACAGACAGAACCGGTGCCGCCTACGTGTAATAGGTCAGAGCATCCTAAACGTTGGACGAACCTACATACTGGAGGGCGATCGGCGCATTCAAGTTTTTCCGGGAGACGCCGATACCCCTACCGAGGCATATCGAGAGAACGCCAAGAACCATGAATACAACCATCTCGTCCAACGGCTTGCCGCAGCTCCCGCTCGCGACGACCAACGCCGAAAACAGCGCCGCCCAGACTGCCACGGCGACGCCATCGGCCAGCTCCTCGGTATCGCAGACCGATGACAGCGTGCACCTGACCGATTCGGCCCGTGCCCTGCAGCAGGCCAGCAGCGCCAACGCGCCGGTCGACACCCACAAGGTGGAGCAGATCAAGCAGCAGCTGGCCGCCGGCACCTACAAGGTCAACGCGCACGCCATCGCCAACAGCCTGGTGTCGCTGGAAGGCCAGATCGGCGGCGGCAAGTAAAGAAGCCCATGCCATGAGCCCGAATCTGCAGGCTGAACTCGGTGCCGCACTGCGCGCCGTCCTGGACGAGATGAGCGCGACCACCTCGCAACTCATCACGGTGCTGGACGAGGAACGCGAAGCGCTGAACGTCGCCGACGCCAAAGCGCTCAACCGCTCGGGCGAAGCCAAGCAGATGCTGATGCGCCGGCTCGAACAACTCGATGTGGAACGCCTGCACCTGTGCAGCACGTCCACCGAAGCCGCGCAGCAGGTCGAGACGCAATGGCAGGAACTGTTGAAGTCGCTGACGGTGTGCCGCGACAAGAATCAACGCAACGGCGCGCTGGTCGGGCAACGCCTGACACAGGTACGGCGTGCGCTGGCGGTGCTTACCGGCAGCGACACGCAAACCGGCACTTACGGCCAGAACGGCGCGCTGCAGGATACGCATCGATCGGTGCAGCTCGCGCAGGCATGACGCTTTTCCGGGCACCGTGATCCAGGTGCCCATCTCGTAGCAGTCGTTTCACCACAAAAAAGTTCGGTATTCATGCCATGACGACGAGTACAGCTGCCTCCGCCACCAAGCCCTCGGCCAACGACGCCAGCACGCTCAGCGACATGCTGCTGCCGGTGGTGCGCAGCCCGATGCTGGACCGCGAGGAAGAGCTGTTCGCCTACGAGTTGATCTTTTACCGACAGGGCGCCGGCACCGATGCCGATACCACCCTGGTGGGCGGCGTCCTTTCCGGCATCACCGACGGCGCGATCACGCGATTGGTGCGCGGCAACCGCGCCTTCATGCGCCTGCCGCGCAAATTGCTGCTGGAAGAAACCGACATCCTCGCGCACACACCGCGCCTGGGCGTGATCGTGCATCCGATCTATGTGCGCGACGCCGCTGTGTTGCAGCGGCTGCAACAACTGGCTTTGCGCAAATGTCCGCTGTTACTCGACTTGGGCGACACCGATCCCAATGCCAGCGAACCGCATGGCGCACTGGAACCGCTGCTGCGCCTGGCCAGCTATGTACGCCTGGATGCGAAGGCACTCGATGCCGATACCTTGGCCCGCCGCTGCAAGCAATTGTTCGAGCGCGGTATCGGCGTGATCGCCGGCAACGTCGACGATCACCATACCTATGCGCGCTGCAAGGAACTGCCGTTCCAGGCGATCCAAGGCCGCTACCTGCTGGTGCCGCAACAGATCGAAGTGCCGGTACTCACACCCAGCCGCCTCAGCATGCTGCGCTTGATGAGCGCACTGCAGGACAGCAACGCCGGCCCGGTGGAACTGGGGGACATCATCCGCGACGACGCCGTGCTCAGCTACAAGCTGCTGGGTTGCGTGAACTCCGCTTATTTCGCGCTGCCGCGGCAGCTGAAGTCGATCCAGCAGGCAGCGATTTTTTTCGGCGTGGCCCGCCTGCGCAACTGGATCTACACCATGGCCCTGGCCAGCACCGACGACCGTCCGCCGGAGCTGCTGCGCACCGCACTGATCCGCGCACACATGTGCGAAAAGCTGGCGCAAGGCATGCCATCCGGCCAACAGGAAATGGCCTTCATGGCCGGCCTGCTGTCACTGCTCGATACGCTGCTGTGCGCACCGATGGAATTCGTGCTGAGCCATCTACCGCTGGCGCCGGAAATCCGCGACGCCCTGGTGGAAGACCGCGGCCCGTTCGCGCCC
>NZ_DATEJY010000075.1:0-22264 GCF_035277725.1 Dyella sp.
GCCGTCACGGTGCCGCTGCCCGCATGCACCACGAACGGCCACGCATGATTGCCTTGCACGCTGAATTGCGCCTGCCCGTGCCGAAGATCCACGCGCCGCGTGTCCGGGCTATAGCTCACCGAGACTTCGCTGTCGGTGTCGAGCAGGATCACGGAGCCGTCCGTCAATGGCACCGTGCGCTGCTGGCCAGGCACGGTCGCATAGGTCGTCGCAGCCACGTTGGTCGACGTCGACACCCAGCGGGGCAGGGCGATCACTGCAACAAGCAACGCCAAGCCGGTGGCCATGGCGGGCAGCAGCCAGCGCCGCGAGGCGCGCGGTTCGGGCTCGTGGCGCAATGCGCGCCGCGCCGCCGCCATCACGGCCGGGTCTTTGACTGCTTCTTCGCTACGCTTCCACAACCATTCCAGCTCGCGATAGGCCGCCGCATGCGCGGGATCGGCATCACGCCAGCGCTCGAAAGCCGCGCGCT
Source organism: Dyella sp. (assembly GCF_035277725.1). GTDB lineage: Bacteria > Pseudomonadota > Gammaproteobacteria > Xanthomonadales > Rhodanobacteraceae > Dyella_B. Next base: position 473 of record NZ_DATEJY010000075.1, read on the forward strand.
CTTCCGGCGGACAGCGTCGGTCGAGCAGGCGCGCGAACCACTGTTCCGCCTCGTGTTGCGAGCCGGCGTGGGTCCGCTGGTTGGCATTTTCCCTGTCCATGTTCATTAAAACGTTTCCGTCGACGAATCACCTACCTTGCGCCGCAGCTGCGCAAGGGCGGTGGCCAGGTGCTTCTCGACCATCTTCACCGAGATGCCGCACCGGCTGGCGATATCCGCATGGCTCATGTCATGCACGCGTTTGAGCAGATACACGCGCTGGCATTTGGGTGGCAGCTCCAGGATCGCCTTGGACAGGCGCGCCACCTGCTGGTCGTAAAGCGCGCGCTGTTCGGGAGTGTGCTCACCCGTGGCGATATCCAGGCCTTCCAGCGCGACGTGGTCCTTGTTGTGGTGGCTGAGCGCCACCCGGTACTGGTCGTGCGCCACGTTCACGGCGATGCGGTAGAGCAGCTGTTTCCAGGCCGACGGCGGTTCGGATTCGCGATAGCGCATCAGCTTGGCCATGCTTTCCTGCGCCGCATCCTCCGCATCCTGCTCGTTGGCCGTGCGCGCACGCAGAAACTGCAGCAGGCCACGGAACTGGCCGCGCAGGAACGTTTCGAAACTATGCGTATTGTCGTGTGCCCCAATGGCCGGAATGCCCGGTCCCCCCATCGGCGCACTCTCCCGCTTGTTTTTCATCCCCGCCTTCTTAACTGCCCCACGTAAGCGTGGGACGAATGTGGCGCAAAACGGGGAGGTATGCAAATCGGACGGGCGCCGGCCACCATTTCACACGATCTACCTCCAAGCGCCTGTTCGTGGGCATTTCGCCCACACGGTTCAGCTACCCGCCAGCCCACGGTAACGTCCAGGCCGGCAACCCGAAGGACACATGATTCCTTGCAGGCCTTGCTGGGATAGCGAGCGAACACCGTCAAGACAACCTCATCGAGCTGGCAACGGCATCGGCCATTGTGAAGGTCATTATTTCAGTTCGATGCAGCGGTTAAGGATGCCCTGATCTATTCCGCGTACCCGTCACCACACGGTATGCGCGCCTCGGCTAGCACCAGCGTCGAAGGCATCCCTAATGAGTGCCGGATTATCCATTTAAATAAATTGTCATTTTCAGGCACGCAAATCGGCAACGCGCTTGAAAACAGACAGGCGTAAATAATCCCCACGTTCACGACGTTATTCGACGCCTGACTCAGGTCCGGCCAACTGTCGCGCCGCGCCAAGATGCACGGCGCACCCCATCTTGTGCTCAATTTAAGGATTAGCGCTCATGAATACCTCACGCCTGAAAAAGCTGGTCATGTGCACGTCGGCCGGCTTGTTGTTCGTTGCCGCCGCTTCCCATGCGGCGCAATTCACCTATATTCCCAGCAGTGTCAAGGTGAACTTCAGTAATGCTTCTGGACAGAGCGACAGCTTGTCGTTCCAGCAAGGCGGCAAGCTGGAGACCTCGGGCAACAATACCTATAACTATCAGGGCGGCTTCACCGATTCGGGTGCCTTTGGCATTTCCTTCGCGGTGGCTACCGATACCAGCTCTTCGACCGTGACGAGCAACACCGCTGGCGTCCTGCCCGAACAGGTGAACTCGGGTGCCAACGCCTACTACTTGTTGAACGGCCTGCTGACCGTGAGCAATGTTACCGACGTGCAAAGCCTGCAGTCGGGCGCCGGTGGCGTACCTCCTTACTCGTTGTCGGATGCCATCTCCGTCAGCATCTCGGGCAGCGGCGTATCCATTCCTTCCGGCAACTACAACGCGGGCACCAAATTCGCCGTGTCAGGCCCGGTGTCGGTAACCAACGCAAAGGGCGCGAGCGAAACCGATACCTTTACCGGCAAGATTGTGCTGGGTGAAGTGCGCGGCTTGCGCGACGGATGGGGTAACTTGACCGGCACGCGTTTCGTTGCGATCCGCGTTACTGGCACAGTCACCGACAGCACAGGCGCAACCTACAAGGTGGATCAGGTCATTGGTCAAAATGACTTGAATGGCGTCACGCCGGATCAGGTAACGCTGCACTACACGCTCACGCAGCAGTAAGCGCCCGTAGACCCCAAAGAAGCCGCCTGCCTGCGGCTTCTTTTCGAGGCGCAAATGCATCGCCAGCATACGTCGCGTTCACGCACCGGGGAGGCATTTGTCACATAGGCCGATGCAAGCTTGAGCCACCCAATGACGAGCGAAGTATCCGTGAACGTGTCGATCCAGCTGGAAAAACATGAGTTGTCAGGTCTGGAAAGCGTGGCGGAAGGGAGGGCGTCGACGGTGCCGGAGTCCATCGCCTCGCGCTTGCTTGCCATGGGGTTGGTGCAGGACTTGGGTGAGGCAGGTCACGACGGGAAACTTCAGCTCACGCCCAAAGGCTTGTCCTTTATTCGTTCAAGCGATCAGTGAGGCTGGCGCAGGTTGGGCAGCGTAACCCAACGTTGCGCAGTCGCAGCGGCATGGCGGCTTACGTGTTTTGCGCTCAACTCAAAATCACGATCCCACCGGGCAGCGCCGTAACCTTGGCCCCATACGCATCGTGAATCAGCGCCGCCACATCGGCGAGTTGATTGAGCGAGAACCGCGCCTGCACGGTGCGTGCACCCAGTTCATCGTTGGCAAGAATGATCTTGCCCGGGCGATAGCGGTTGATTTCGCGCACCACGTCAACCAATGGCTGGCCATCGAAAATCAGCACGCGCCGACGCCAGCCCATCGTGACTTCGAGATCCGCCGGCATCACCCGGCCGACGCGGCCATCGCCGAATTCAGCACGCTCTGCGGTCTTGAGTACGGCGGTCTGGCCCTGATAGCGCAAGGTGGTGGCGCCATCCAGGCTGGTGACTTGCACATCGCTGCCGTTGCAGCGCACGTTGCATTTGCCCATCGCGCCGATGTCGATGCGGCCACCGCCGGCAAATACGCTTAATGGATCGGCCGCGGCGGCCGTGGTTTTTACCTGAATTTCGCCGCCGAGCAATTCGATGCCAGTGATCTGTCTGTTGGCCTTGCGCAGGTTGATGGTGGTCTGCGTATTCATTTGCACCACCACGCTGCGGCCCAGATCCACTTCACGCTGCTCGCCGGTGGCGGTGCGATAGTCGGCCACCATGTCCGACAGCGACGGCCACAGCTGCAGCGGTGGATGCACTACCACCAGCGCCGCCGATGCGGTGACGGCCGCACCCAGAAAAGCGCGGCGAGTCATGCGCGGACCGGCGACACGATCGGCCACGGCGGCGGCACGCACGCGTTCGCTGGCCATCCATGCATGCGCAGCCGGCCCCAGGTTTTCCCACAGGCGACGGGTTTCAGCGAACGCCTCCGCGTGCGCGGCGCTTTGTCCGCACCAATGTTCAAAGGCGCGCGCATCCTGCACGGTGGCCGCGCCGGAAGTCAGGCGCAGCAACCAATGCTGCGCTTCCTTGTGCAGCGCGGCACGGCGATGGCCCATGTGATCGGTGATCGGCATACCCCTAAGACTCTTTTCCGGCACCAGGACCGAACCGCTGAATGACCTTTCGATCGAGACGCTTGCCACAGAATTCCAATGCTTTCTTGAGCTCCTTGCCAACCATGCGCACGGAAATGCCGAAGCGGCGGGCAATGTCCTCCTGCGGTACGTCTTCGACGCGCGCTGCGATCAGGATGGCGCGCTGGCGTTCGGTCAGCTCACTCAGCGCTTGTTGCAGCGCTTGCACTTCCTGCTTGGCATGCACTACGCGGGCCGGGTCCAGGGTATCCGCGCCGACATTCAACAACTCATCCACTTCGGTGCCGGTGAGATAGCGCGCATCCAATTGGCGCTGATCGGATGCGGCGTTGATGGCCATGCGAAACAGATAGCCGGCAGGATTGCTCGACACGCACGACGCATCGCCCATGCGCTCGATGCGCAGATAGGTTTCCTGCAAGGCGTCGTTGGCCAATTCGTCGGAACCTAGCCGGTTTTTCAGGCGCCGCCGCAGTTCATGGCGACGCTCGATGAACAAGCGGAGCAAGGGTAGGGATGTCGTCTCCATCGCCCCGGTCTCAATGCGCGGCTGGCCGCGTTGTCGCACACGCCGAAACGCCATCGGCGTGCTTGGGCAACAACAGCAAGGTAAGTGGTTGCGGCATGTCCATGGGCGGTGGTTCGAGCACAAGGTTGTTCAAGGCATGGTGCACGGCGTAGGCGCGCTGGCCGTTGACGGGGCTGAGCAGCCTGGTTTTTTCGACGTGGCCCGATGCGGCTATCCATATCTGCATGGCAAGCCGATACGTACCTGGACGCGCATCGTCGGATTGGCAGAGCGCCGCTTCGATGGGCTGCTGGATTTTTCCGGCGTACTGTTCGATCACGGCTTCGCTTTCCTCCACCCCAAGGCTCTGTGCTTTTTCGCGCACCGTTCTGTCGACGGTTACGTCCGGCTCCGCCAGCTTCAATGTGAACGCCTGGTCGCTGGAATAACTGGCAACCAGCCCGGTCCCTGCAAGCAGCTTTTGCAACGCCTGGGTCTTGTCGAAACTCCCGTGCACGCCTGGCGTCGTTCTGCCCTGCGCCAGCGCGTTATCCACCAGCACCGCCTGTCCGGTGATTTCGCTATAGGTTTGCAGCGCCGTCAGCAGTGGCTGCGGCGGAATGTCGAACGCCAGGCTGTCATCGATGCGGAGCGGGCCGGCCCAACGCGTCGTAGGCGACGTCGCCTGAGACGGTGGGGAAGCCGATTCCGCGGGAGATGCCAAGGGCAGCGTCAAACACCACACCAACCATGCAAACCGCACGCAAGCAAATCGTGGGAATACGCGATCAAGACTCGTTGTTGCGAAAGCGCCGCACGTTGTATGGCCTCCTTGGACAAGTCTCAGAGACTATGCCCGCAATGTGACAGTGAATCGCGCGGATGATTTATCGCTACCCATCCTGCGCGTATGCACAGCAACTCCACTCCGTCGCCCGGCGAAAGCCGGAGGCCCAGCGACTTGAATGCCATGCAAAAAGCCACTGGGTCCTAAGCTTTCGCCGGGACGACGACAGATTTTTTGCAGCCCCTGCAAAAAGGGCACGCACTACACCGCTGTCGTGTGTCCGGACACATGACAGCGGTGTGTCCAAAACCCCTGTCTACGCCCACTCCATGAATTTTTCGTGACAAGGTTCAGTCGCGCGGAGAGATCCGGGTCTATTCGGGCAGGGATGTCGTGGACGGGCAGGGACGCCATTTCGATTTCCGTTGCTTCACGTGCAGCGCCTGGCGCTCGCGTGTGGGGACATTTTGACTCTTGCAAATGGACGGCCAAACGCCGTCGCGATCGGGATGCGCATTGCGTGATCAGGCAAACGAGACATCGGCTGCAAGGACTGCGAGTGCCACAAGGATGTGGCAGGGGGACGCCGTGCATGGAGCCGCCGCGTGTTGTGGAGCCGACACGCCGTTGTCGTGATTCGGTTATCGGCAGCGCGGTAGGGTCGTGGCGCCGATGGGGATCGGCTCGGCGCGGCAGGCCGATGCAGGCATGAGGCGGCGCATGAGCATGCAACACGGAAGGAAACATCTGTTGCGCCCGTTGGCCGCACTGATTGGCCTGGCATTCGCCTTGCCGGTCGCGGCGCAAACACAAAACCAGGCGACGACGCCTATCGCATCGGCGCCCACCAAATTCCAGGTCAACGAATACCTGGTGCGCGGCAATACGCTGCTGCAACCGGACAACATCGAAGATTCGGTGGAACCGTATCTCGGTCCGGCGCGCAGCATGGACGACGTGCACGCCGCGCGCGACGCGCTGCAGAAGCTGTATCAATCCAAGGGCTACCAATCGGTAGTGGTGGAGATTCCGCCGCAACAGGTGAAGAACGGCGTGATCCTGCTGCAGGTGACCGAAAACACCATCGGCCGCGTGCGCGTGGAAGGCGCCAAATATCACTCGCCGCAAGCCATTCGCGACGCCGTGCCGTCACTCACGCAAGGCACGGTGCCCAACTTCAATCAGGTGCAGCAGGAACTCACCGATCTGAATCGCCAGCCCGGGCGCCAGGTGGTGCCGCTGCTCAGTCCCGGCAGCATGCCGCAAACGATGGATGTCACGTTGAAGGTCAACGACAGCTATCCGTTGCACGCCAGCGTCGAAGTCAATAACGACCATAGCGCCTACACGCCGGACCTGCGCACCATCGCCTCGGTCAGCTACAACAATTTGTGGCAGCTGGGACACACGATTTCCGCCACCTATATCGTGGCACCGCAGGATCGGCACGCTACCGAGGTGTATGCATTGTCGTACCTGGCGCCGTTGAATACGGACTGGAGCCTGCTCGGCTCGGCGTACAAGTCCAACAGCAATGCCAACACACTGGGCGGCACCACCGTGCTGGGCAAGGGCAATGCGGTAAGCCTGCAGGCGACGCGGCAATTGCCGGTGCTGGGCGGCGACTACACGCAGATGGTGTCGTTCGGCTTCAGCCGCAAGCATTTCGACCAGAACATCACGCTTGGCGGCAATACCTTGCTGGCGCCGCTGACGTATTACCCGCTGACTGCGGCCTATACCGGCCAGCGCAGCACCGACATAGCCACCACCAGTTTTACCTTCACCGGCAACTTCGGCGTGCGCGGCGCGGGCAGCGGCAGCCAGGCGTTCGACAACCAGCGCTACAACGCGCGCGCGGATTTCGCCGATCTGCGCTTCGACTTCAACTATGTGCGCAGCTTCGCCGGCGATTTCGCCGTGGCAACGCGCGCCAGCGCGCAAGCAAGCGACCAGCCGCTGATCTCCAGCGAACAGTTCGCTGCTGGTGGCATGAGCAGCGTGCGCGGCTATCTGTCGGCAGAAGAAACCGCCGACAACGGCGCCATCGCCTCGGTGGAATTGCGCACGCCGTCGATACATTCATGGGTGGGATCGTTCGCTGACGACTGGCGTTTCCATTTGTTTGTCGATAGCGCGCGGCTGATGCTGATCGATCCGCTGGCCGAACAGCGTGGACGCTTCACGCTGCTCAGCACCGGCGTCGGCACCACCTTCACCGTCTTCCACGATCTGACCGGCGATCTCGAATACGCCTACCCGCTGCGCGACGGCACGCAGACCAGGGCGCACGACGGACATCTGCTTTTCAGCGTGAAAGCGGGCTTGTGAACAGTTTGCTGTAACCACTTTGCATCATCCGGATAGGGGCTCAACGACCATGCGGTACTTCATCCTTCTCTGCACGCTGTGCCTGCTGCTGGCGCCACGCTTGAGCATGGCCGGCGAGGCGTCCTGGTGGAACGACGACTGGTCGTACCGCAAACCCATCACGCTGGATACCACACCCAAGGGCGGCAACCTTGCGCAGCCGGTGGGGCGCATGCCGCTGCTGATCCGCCTGCATCCGGGCAATTTCCAGTTCGACGGCGTCGGCAAGACGGGCGCCGACCTGCGCTTCATCGGGCCCGATGGCAAGACGCCGCTGAACTACCAGATCGAAAACTTCGATCCGGTGATGGGCGTCGCGCAGATCTGGCTCGACGTGACCGACCTGCCGGCCAACGGCCAGCAAACCATCTGGATGTATTACGGCAATACCAAGGCGCCGGTATTCAGCAACGGCGCCGCCACGTTCGACGCGGATTACACGCTGGTCTATCACTTCGACGAACAGAGCGGCCAGCCGCCGAAAGACGCTACCGCCTATGGCAACAACGCGCAAAGCGGCGCGTTGCGCACGATGGATGATGGCGTTGCCGGCAGTGCGGGACGCTTCGATGGTTCCAGTGTCGTCAGTTTGCCGGCCAGCTCTTCGCTCGATATCAAGGACGGCGGCAGCTTTACCTTCAGTGCATGGATCAAGCTGGATGCCATGCCGACCACGGCCACGTTGATCTATGGCCATCGCCAGGACGGCAAGGCGCTGCTGATCGGCATCGACAACGGCGCGCCGTTTGTGGAAGTGGATGGTGGGAGTGCGCCGCAACGTGCCAACGCCACCACGCCATTGAAGGCGGCTCAGTGGACGCATGTGGCGGTGACTGCCGGCAACGGACAAATCACGCTGTACGTGAACGGACAACCTGCCGCCAATCTCGCCGCTGCACTGCCGGCGTTGAGCGGCAGCGCCACGCTTGGTGGCGATGCAGCGAGCGCAGGCAACACGCCGGTGCCGTTTGCCGCATTCGTCGGCCAGATGGATGAACTGCGCCTTTCGCGCGTGGCGCGTCCGGCTGCAGCCATTGCCGCCGACGTGCTGACGCAGGGCGCTGAATCAAAGCTGGTGGCCTACGGCGAGGATGAAAAGAAATCCGGGTTCGGCTTTGGCTACTTCGGCATCATCGTCAAGTCGGTGACGGTGGATGCGTGGGTGGTAATTGCACTGCTGGGCGTCATGGCGGTGATCTCCTGGCTGGTGATGTGGCAGCGCGGCAGCTACGTATCGCGCGTCACGAATGCGAATGAACGTTTTCTGCATCGCTATCGCGAACTTGGCAGCAATCTGCTCGGCCTTGCTGGCAACCATGTGTCGCCCGCCATCAAGACTGAATTGACCGGTTCATCGCTGTATCGCCTCTATGAAACCGGCACCAAGGAAGTGTGGCGACGCCGCGACGAAGACGGCCGGCTGGTGATCGCCTCCGAATCGATCGAAGCGATTCGCGCGGTGATGGATTCCACCCTGGTGCGCGAAAACCAGGCGCTGTCGCGCTCGATGGTGATGCTGACCATCGCCATTTCCGGCGGCCCGTTCCTCGGCCTGCTCGGCACGGTGGTCGGCGTGATGATCACCTTTGCGGCGATCGCTGCCGCAGGCGACGTGAACATCAATGCGATCGCGCCAGGCATTTCCGCCGCGTTGCTGGCAACCGTGGCCGGTTTGTTCGTCGCGATTCCCGCACTGTTTGGCTACAACTACCTGCTCACGCGCAACAAGGCGGTCACCGCAAACATGCAGGTGTTCGTCGATGAATTCGTCACGCGCCTGGCCGAACTGCATCGCGCCGCTGACCTTTCCACGGTCGAAGGCTGAGGAGCGCGCCATGCAGGTTCAGGACGACGACAAGCCCTACGACGACATCAACATCACACCGATGCTGGACCTGGCGTACGTGTTGCTGGTGATCTTCATCATCATGACCACCGCGGCCGTGCAGGGCATCAAGGTGAACCTGCCCAAGGCCAGTTCGTCGGTGAGCCTGGCCAAGCCACAGACCAAGGCGATCACCGTGTCCGACACAGGGCAGGTCTTTCTGGATGCCTTTCCGGTGACGATGGGCGAGCTGGAACAGCGCCTGCGCGAACAGAAAGCGGTTACGCCGGATTTCCCGGTGATCGTGAAAGGCGATTCCAACGTGCAGTACCAGAAAGTGGTCGACGTGCTCGATCTGCTGCGCCGTCTCGAACTTACTCAAGTCGGTCTGGTGACCGGCAAGCAATCGAGCTGAGAACCTAGCGATGTTCGAGCCCGCTTACCCAGAGCAGACAAGATGGCAGCGATGGCGTGGACGCATCATCGCCATCGTGCTGCTGCTTGCCGCGGCATGGCTGGTGTGGATGCTGGCGGGCCACGAAGTGGGCGTGCGGCGTTCCGCGCCGCGCATCGCCACCATCACGCCCTTGCCGCCACCACCGCCGCCGCCAAAAGAAAAGCCACCGGAGCCGAAGAAAGTCGAAGAGGTCAAGCAGGAAGTGCCAAAGCCCGAACCGGCCAAACCGGTGCAGGCGCCAAAGGCACCTGACCTCGCCAAGCAGATCACCATCAATGGTCCCGCGCAGGCCGGCAATGACGCGTTCAACATCGGCGCCGGCGAAGGCGGCGGCATGGTTGGCAGTGGCGGCGGTAGCGGGGTAGGTGGTTCCTCTTACGAGGCGTACCTGAGCTATGCGCTGCAAGAAGCCGTGCAACGCGACGACCGCACGCGCCGGCTGGTGTTCGACGTGCGCGTGAACTTGTGGCTGTCGCCCAACGGCGGCGTGACACGCGTGGAACTGATCAAGCCCAGCGGCGTTGCAAAAACCGACGACGCACTGCTCGAAGTGCTGCGCGGCGTGCGCATCGACACGCCACCACCCCCGAATTTGAACATGCCGGTGCGCGTTGCGATGCGCGGCTATCGGCCAAGTTGAGTTTTTTATGGAGAAGATGATGAAGTCTCTCGCGCAGAAGCAAAATTTACTCTGCCGTCATTCCCGCGAAAACGGAAGCGCTTTACAACGGCCAATGCCGGTCAATCCATCTCGCTTCTGGCGGGAGGCAAACATGGATTCCCGCTTGCGCGGGAATGACGGCAAGGAGCCATCCATTCGAGCACGCAAAAAAGCGCTCAGCCTCATCGTCGGCTTACTGCTGGGCACGCAAGTCATCGCAGCGCACGCCCAGGACGCGGCCCCCTCCACCAACGCCACCATCAACCTCATCCATCTGATGGTGAAAAAGGGCCTGCTCACCCAGGGCGAAGCCGACGGCCTGCTCAAGCAAGCCAACGACGAAGCCCTGCAAGCGCAAAAAGCCGCCGCCACCGCGCCCACCGGCGTGCCTGCTGACGGCGCACAACCGGGCGACGTGCGTGCGGTATACGTGCCGCAAAACGTGCGCAACGAAATTCGCGAGCAAGTGAAGCAGGAAGTGATCGCGCAAGCCAAGAGCGAGCACTGGGCAGAACCGAATGCGATACCGGATTGGCTGGATCGCATCAGCTGGTATGGCGACGTGCATGTGCGCGATGAGTCGTGGCTCTACAGCCGCAACAATGCGGACGATTTCATCGACTATGCCGCGCTCAACCGCAATGGGCCGTTCGACATCAATCCCGGCACGTCTGGTAGCTCGCCGCACCCGCCGTTGCTTAACTCCACGCAGAACCGCTCGAACATGTTGCGCCTGCAGGCGCATATCGGCATGAACGTGAAGCTGGGTGACACCATCACCGCCGGCGTGCGCATCGGCTCCGGCGGCGACAACAATCCGGTATCGACCACGCAGACACTCGGTGGCGGCTTGATCAAGAAGGACATCTGGCTGGATCAAGCCTGGATACGCTGGCAACCGAACAAGGATCTGTCGGTAACGGCTGGCCGCATGCCTGATCCGTTTACTGTCACCGATCTGCTTTATTCCACCGAACTGAATTTCGATGGCGTTGCTGGCCATGGCGAACTGCCGTTCTCGGATGAGCTGACTGCCTTCGCAACCCTGGGTGCGTTCCCGATCCAATACACCGGCGGCACCACCGGCAACGCGGCTCCGTCGGAAGCCTACAGCCACGACAAATATTCCGACAGCCGCTGGTTGAGCGCCGCGCAGTTCGGCTTCAACTGGAAGTTTGGCGAAGATACGACATGGAAGCTCGCGCTGGCGTATTACTACTTCGATCGCATGCAAGGGCAGCTTTCGACGCCGTGCCAGCTCTACACCGGCATCAATTACTGCAGCACCGACGATACCGCGCCGGACTATATGCAATGGGGCAACTCAGTGTTCCTGCTGCGCAATATCGTTCCTGATCCATCGTCGCCCGGCAACTATGCGCAGCCGCAGTTCGTGGGCTTGTCGTACAACTATCACGTCGCCGACATCGTCAACAAACTTGATTTCAAAGTGGGCCAAACGCCGATCGAGCTTCAGGCCGAATACGAGCGCAACCTGGCTTACCACGAACGCGATGCCTTCGATCGCTATCCGAACGGTGTGGGCGTGCCCGTGAACAACTACCAGGGCAGTGCCACTGCGGGAGAAAGCGGACCCTACAAGAGTGGCCCGGTCGGTTGGCTACTGCGTGGCATCATCGGCAATCCACATCCCATGGCCTTGAACGAATGGAACATCGCCCTCGGCTACAAGTACCTGCAGCCCGATGCCATGCTCGACGGCCTCACCGACCAGAACTTCCACTTGGGCGGTACCAACGCCAAGGGCTTCATCCTCACCGCCGACTACGGCATTGCGCCACGCACGTGGCTGTCCGCACGCTATTACGGCGCGAAGGCGGTGTACGGGCCGCCGTTCAATATCGACGTGGTGCAGTTTGAAATCAGCACGAAGTTCTGAGGGGTGACCGATGAAACGCGCAGCGACTCTCGCCATCTTTCTCTGCATCGCCCTTACCGGCGGCGTGCACGCGCAGACGCTGGAAGAGCAATTGCGTTCGCAACTGGCCGATGCACGCAACCAGTTGCAGGATCTGCAAGGCCAGCAAGCGCAATGGCAGACGGAGAAGGCCAGGCTTGAACAGGAGCGCGATGCGGCGCGCAAGGACGCGGATGCCGCCAAGGCGGAACTCGGCAAGAAGCCTGCGGTGTCATCGCAGAATGTTGCCGCATTGGCAGCCGAACGCACCGCGCGCGAGCAGGCCGAGGCCAAGGCGCAGCAACTGCAGAAAGAGGTAGCCGACGCCAATGCCAAGGAGCATGCACAGGAGCAGCACGGCAGCGACCTGGCCGGTCAATTGAACGAAGCCCAACAGCAAGTCACCGTGTGCACAGCGAAGAACCAGCAGCTTTACCAGATCGGCAACGAGATTCTGGATGCCTACAGCCATATCGGCCTCGGCGCGGTTATCGCGAGTCGCGAGCCCTTTGCGGCTTCGGAGCGGGTGAAGCTGGAGAATGCGGCGCAGGCTTATGGCGATAAGTTGTACGAGCAGCGTTACGATCCACGTGCCAAGAAGTAGGTTGGGGTGCGAACCCCAACATCGTGATGCCGATCGATATGGCCATGTTGGGGTACGCACCCCAACCTACGTGATTTCGTCCGCCAGAAATCCCGATTCGTCGTATAGCTGCAATCGCAACGCAATTGGCGTACGGTGCCCCTTTTCAACCAGCCATAGCCACTGAAGGACCAACCATGCGCCTCGATCGAACCTTCCCCGCCCTTGCCGCCATCCTCCTCGCCGCCGTGCCGGCTGCTGCCGCACAAGCCCAATCCAGCGGAGACAGCAACCCGCCGCTCGGTGGCCCGGTGGTATCGGGCGTCTGCTACCTGTCGCGCGAGGCGATCTTTGCCAATGCCAAGGTCGGCAAGGCCGCTTCCGCACGCTTGAAGCAGCTGGCTGACCAGGCGCAGAGCGAGATCGCAACCGAACGCAAGCCGATCGACGCCGACGTGCAGAGCTACCGCTCGCAAGCCGCTTCGCTGTCCGCCGACCAGCGCCAGTCGCGCGAACAGGCCCTGGGCCAGCGCATGCAGAAAGTGCAGGAAGACCAGGCACTGCGCAGCCGCGAACTGGAAGCTACGCGGGTGAAGGCGCTGGGCCAGATCGCGCAATACGCGCAGCCGGTGATCACCGAGGCGTATCGCACCAAGAACTGCGGCCTGCTGCTGGATCGCAACGCCGTGCTCGGCGGCAATATGGCCAACGACCTGACCCCGCTCGTCGTACAAGGGCTTGATGCCAAGATAACCACCCTTTCATTCAACCTGGAGCAGGCTCCCGCCAACAGCGGCGCATCGGGCGGCGCGCAATAACGGTCATGCCAGCATGCGTGTGCAACTGCCTGCCTTGTTGCTAGGTACCCTGGTATCGGCGTCTGCCTGGACGCAGGCGGTTGCACCCGCGCATGCGCAAGTGTCTGCCTCGTGCGTGGACGTAAGCGTCAACGATCATCCCGCACTCTCTTATGCCTGCCTCAACCAGCATCTGGCCGCTGGTGCGCACCCCGCGCAGCAGCCGTCCCTGCAACTGGACCCCGTCGCGCAACTGCCCGAAAACCAGCAGGTGGGGCAGTTCAACTTCTCGGCTTTCAGCCATCAAATGGGCCCCAACCTCGGCAAGTCCGTCAAACCGTGGCGCCCACCGCCGTCGCAGCCGCTGCCCTTGCTGGGCGTTCCTGTCGGCACGCATTGAAATCTGCTCGCGTGAACATTTCGGAGTGCGTAGGTTGGGGTGCGAACCCCAACATTGTCATGCGATGAGTATCAATATGTTGGGGTTCGCACCCCAACCTACGCAGCTTTGCGCCATCGAGCGCAATTGTTTTGATCGCGTGAAATCCCCGCGACATTCCCCATGAAATTTTGGTGACACGGTTCAGTCCGTCATGCACCCGGCGGTCTACTTAAGGCAACACTGATCAAGTATCACCGTCGTCACCAGCCCTGTCTGTTCGCAGGGCACAGGGCAGTGTTGCCTTAACAGCGAAGTGCCGATTAAAGACGTCCAGGGGAAGAGTTTCGTGATCACACCGGTCGGTTCAGGCAAACGTTTCCGTTCCATGCGTGCAGTAACGGTCAGACATCCCCTGGCCTATGCCATTGCTTCCGTATTGGCGATGGCCACCCTCCCGGCCCACGCCGGCAATCCGCCACCGCTGAGCCAGGCCTGGCTGCAGCAGCAGGCGTTGAATCGCAACCCCGCGCAACCCGCCGGCAGCACCTCACCGGCTACCGCCGGCCTTGCAGCGCAATCACCGCAACAACTGCTGCAACAGCAACAGGTACACCAATCACTCGCCAATCTCAGCCGCGCCGCGCAAGCGATCGCCGCGCAGATGGCGGCACAGCAATCGGCGCAGCAGGCAGCGCAACAGCAAGCATCGCCGGTGCCGAATGGCTTGACGGCGGGCGGTCTGGCGGTCGCATCGGGTATATCCAGCAATCCATCGCTATGGCAGAACGCCAATCTGCCCACGCAAACCACGTCGAACGGACAAACCACCGTCCAGGTAAAGCAGACCGCGCAAAAAGCGATTCTCACCTGGAACAGCTTCAACGTCGGCCGCAACACCACGCTGTATTTCAATCAAAGCGGCGGCAACCAGACCAACGGCAGCAACAACAACTGGATCGCGCTCAATCGCGTGGTTGATCCCAGTGGCGTGCCGAGCCAGATCTTCGGGCAGATCAAGGCTGAGGGCACGGTCTATATCCTCAACCACAACGGCATTCTGTTTGGTGCTGGCAGCCAGGTGAATACGCAGTCGTTGATGGCGAGTTCGCTGGATCTGTTCAGCAGCGACGTAACCACAAGCAATAGCACGTTCCTCAACAGCGGTATTCAGGGTGCTACCAACCAGCTCACGCCATTTTTGGTCAACGGCGTGTTTAGTGATGCAGCCAAGCATGACGTCGTCGTGCAGCAGGGCGCATCCATCAGCTCGGGCTCGCAAGGTTTTGTGTTGCTGGCGGCGCCGAACGTATCCAATGCGGGCAGCATCGTGGCGGATGATGGCGAAGCCATTCTTGCCGCAGGCGTGCAGTTCGCCGATCTATCCGCCGCCGGCAAGAACAACCAATCACTCAATGTCCTGAACGAGCAGTCTGCCACCGTGACGAATTACCCCGGCGGCACTGCCACGAACACCGGCTTGGTGCAGGCGCGCCGTGGCCAGGTGGCCATGCTTGGCTACAACGTGGACCAGGAAGGTGTTGCGCTGGCATCGACCAGCATCAGTTATCCCGGCAGCATCGATCTGGATGCACGAGATGAAGGTGGTGCTGAATTTCGGCGCGATGGCGCACTGACGCTGGGCGCCAATTCAGTGACAGCCGTGCTGCCGGAAAAAGATGGCGCCACCACCACCTCGACAGCTGCCGCCACCGCGGCCTTCGTGCCAAGCAGCGTCAGCCTTACTGGCGGAACCGTCACATTGCAGTCCGGTTCGTTGCTCGAGGCCCCTGGCGCGAAGGTAAACATCCTGGCGCAGATTCTTCAGGATGAAATGGCCACGGCAGGGCCCACATATGGCCGCATTTACGTCGACAAAGGCGCCGTCATCGACGTCTCCGGCCTCGCCGACGTGGAACTGCCGATGTCGGCCCTGCTGGTGACCATCCCGCGCATCGGCCAGAACGAACTGGCCGATTCGCCGCTGCTGCGCAACAGCTTTCTGTACACGCAGAAAAACCTGGTGGTGGACAGCTCGCAAAGTGGCGTCACGGCCGATGGCCTGAGCTGGGTCGGCAGCCCCATTCTCAACGTATCCGGCTACGTGCAGAACATCCCGCGCGACATCACGCAGATGATGACGAATGGCGGCACGCTGAACCTCAACGGCGACCAAGTGATCGTACGCAGCGGAGCACAGCTCAACCTGGATGGTGGCTACATCGCTTATCAGGCTGGCTGGGTGACCACGCCCAACCTGCTCGCCGCGAATGGCCGCGTCTACAACATTGCCGATGCCGATCCCAACCAGACGTATGTCGGTTTCGCCGGCACTTACGACGTGGTCGACAACCGCTGGGGTGTCACCACCAACTACACCAATCCGCTGCTGGCCGGAACCACGCGCTGGGACAGCGGGTTCGCCGTGGGCGGCAATGCCGGCACGCTCAGCATCAGCACGGATGTGCTGGACCTGGATGGCGAGATCACCGCCAAGGCGTTTCCGGGGCGCAACCAGGTGACGAATGGCACGCAGCCCAGCGGCGGTGCATTGCAACTCAACGCAGGCATCAAGCAAGGCAGTGGCATTGTCGCCAACGCCATACTCACGCTGCAGCAGTCCACACCAACGGTCGAGCAGATCGATCCGCAATTCCAGGCCACCACGCCTTGGCAAACCGTGCTCGACGCGGAAGGCGCTTCCACAGATGGCGCATCGCTGTCGGCGGATCTAGTGCGCCAGGGTGGTTTCAGCTCGGTCAGCGCCAGCTCAAGCGACATCCAGGAACAGCCCGGCACCGTGCTGAGCGTGATGCCCGGCGGTACGATCCAATTGACGGCGCCGCGGATCAACGTGCAAGGCGAACTGAGCGCGCCTGCTGGGTCGATCACGCTTACCGCGTCTGGGCTGGCCATCTCGACATCCGGTCAACAGTCCGTCCCTGGCGACATCACCGTCGGCAGTGCAGCGGTGCTGAGCGCACGCGGCATGTGGGTCAACGATGCGGGCCAGCCGAGTGATGAGTTTGTAGGTGACCGCTACATCAACGGCGGCAGCATCAACCTGGTGACGAATCAGACCGGATTTCAAAGAACCATCGGTGGGGTTCTTCTCGATGACACTGCGTCGATCGTGTTGCAGCCAGGCAGCCTGCTGGACGTTTCCAGCGGCGGGTACGTCAACAGCAGCGGCGCGCTACAGCTCACCGGCAAAGGTATTCCCGAAGGCAACGCCGGCAACATCAGCCTGATGACGTATGTCGCAGCAGGCGGCAATCAGTTCGTCGGCGTGTCCGCGCTCCCGCCCTCATCGATCGAAACGGCGTCGATCCAGTTGGGTGGAACGTTGCGTGCATTCGGCTTCAGCGCTGGCGGCACCTTGAGCATGCAAGCGGCGGATATCCAGATCGGCGGCAATCCGGCCAACCTTGCCTTGAGCAACGGCCTGTACCTTGCACCGTCGTTCTTCGCCGGGCAGGGCTTCGACAACTATGCGTTGACGTCCATCACCGATGCCAGCATCGCGCCCGGCACGATCCTGCACATCAGCCGCGACAGCCTGCTGCCCAACGTGGCCGCTTTGCTTGCTGCGCCTACCGGCACGGATATCTACGGCGCTAATGCGGTAGCGGGTGGCAACTACACCAGCATCGGCCAGCTTGCGCCTTATTTGCGCTACGTGTCGCAAAATACGAATGGTGCGGGTTTTTCGCTGAGTGCGGGCACCTATCTGAACTGGCAGGCCATTCCGGGCAATGCCGGTGCGGGACCGATCAGCTATCCGGGCGTTACTGGTTCAGTGACGCTCGGCGCAGGCGCGACCATCGTTGCGGATGCTGGCGCCAATATCACGTTGGCGGGTACGCGGTCGACCATTGTCGACGGAACGATCGACGCCCCCGGAGGCACGGTTGATCTCGAAACCAACGTGCCGGTTAGCCTGAAGCTCCCCACGCTGGCACAGCTATGGCTAGGGCCGCAGGCGGTCGTAAACGTGGCGGGCGTGTCGCTGATCAATCCGCTGGCAACTGCCGCGCCGGGCGCAGCGGCGGGCTTGGGCTTGGCTTCACGCTTTATGCCATACACCGGCACCGTTCTGGATGGCGGTAACGTCACACTGTTTTCCGGCGGTTATGTGCTGACTGAGCAAGGCAGCCTGATCGATGCATCCGGCAGCGCCGATATTTATGACTTGCCAAGTGCATCCAGCCAGCTTGCGGGTAGCTCGGCAAGCTATACGCCGACACCGGTGTGGAGCAATGGCGGCAACATTGTGTTTTCTGCTGCGGCAGGTCTCTATGCGGACGGAACCCTGCGCGCGGCTGCAGGAGGTGCCTCGGCCGAAGGGGGCAGCCTCCGCATTGAAGGGTATGCAAATAGCCTGACCGGCCTGGACGGCAATCCCGTCGCGAGCGCCATCGTGTTGCAGCAATCCGGCTTGCTGATACCGGCCGGATTGCAGCCAGGCGATACGGTGGAGGCCGGTGGCGCATCGGGTGTGTTGCGCTTTTCGCTCAATCACCTGGACGGGTCGGGCATCACTAGTCTTGCGATAGGATCGGACCCAAGCGTGACGGCAGCCGGCTATTTCCCGCTGGCGATCGGATTCGCGGGCAATATTGATCTTTCACTAGGTAGAAGTTTCACCCTTTTCGGGGCCAGCTTGATCGCATTGCCGGCTGGCAGCAGCTATCCGCCGGTCAATACGGGCAATGCTTACTCGCAGGGCAACGGTACGGTTCGCATCACCGCGCCGTATGTCGAACTGATCGGTTCGCAGACTCCCACGCCCGCCGCCGGTGACGGGGTCTTGGATATCAATGCGAATTTCATGGACCTGGGTGGCCAGATCAATCTGCAAGGATGGGCCAGTGCCAGCTTCCATTCCAGCGGTGATCTTCGTTTCTACGTACCGCCGGCGCGTGAATACAGCAGCACCACACCGTTTACCGGACTGCTGTTCACCACCGGCAATCTGACATTGCAGGCGACGCAGATCTATCCGATGAGCGGCTACCCGTTTGCGGTGATTGCCAATCCATCGGGGCTGAGCGACGCGCAAGGCAATGCCTTGTCGACCACGCTCACCATCCTCGGGAACGGCGCGAGCACGGTACCGTTTTCGGCGGGCGGCACGCTGCTGCTGGATGCGGATCGGATCGAGCAGGACGGTACGGTGCGGGTACCGTCCGGCAGCTTGATCATCGGCGTCGGCGATCCGGTTGCTGCGGCCAATGCGCTGAATACCTCAAGCAGCTATCTGGTGAACACGCAAACGGTGCACCTGGGCAGCGGCAGCATCACCTCGGTGTCGCTGGATGGCGCCGTGGTGCCGTACGGTTCCACCGTCGACGGCCAGCAATGGAGCTACGACGGCGATCCGCTGCAAACCACCCCGCCGCTCAGCGCACCGCCCAGCAAGAACATCAACATTGCTGGCGCCAACATCTCGCTCGATAGTGGCGCCACCATCGACGTCAGCGGCGGCGGCAAACTGCAGGCGTCGGAATGGGTGCCTGGCGTGGGCGGCACGCGCGACGTGCTTTCGCAATACGAAACCAGCTACGCCACCAGCGCCGCCGGCACGCAGGTGCCGCAATACAGCGATGGACGCGCGGTGTATGCCATCGTGCCTGGCTATGCAGCGCCGGTGGGTGCGCAAGACGCGGCGCTGGAGAAGGGTGCCGGTGCTGGACCGGCAACCGGGCAGTCGGTGTACCTGTCTGGCGTGGCAGGCTTGCCGGCGGGCTACTACGTATTGCTGCCGGCGAAATACGCCACCTTGCCGGGTGCCTATCGCGTGGTGCAGGACACCAGTTCGCACGACGCCATCCTCGGTCAGAACGCCGTGCTGCCCGATGGCACCATGAGTATCACCGGCTATTTTGCCGATGCGCTGGACGGTGCACGCGATGCGCGCAACACCACCTTCCTGGTGCAGTCCGGTCCGGTATGGCAGCAGTATTCGCAATATCAGTTCTCCAACGCGGACAGCTATTTCGCCAACCAGGCCAGCAAGGTCGGTACGATCACACCTGCACTGCCGGCAGATGCAGGCCACCTGATTCTCAGTGCCACGCAGCAACTGCAGTTGGGCGCATCGTTGCAGGGTGCACCGGCCAGTGGTGGCCGCGGTTCGCTGGTGGATATCTCCGCGCAGGCGATCCAGGTGACGAGTCCGGATTCGACACCGCTTGCCGGCTATTTGCAGATATCAGCCGATTCGCTTTCTGCACTCCATGCTGGCAGCCTGATGCTTGGTGGCACGCGTCAACTCGGCAACAACGGGTATCAGGTCACCAGCAATGCCGACAGCGTGACGCTTTCCAACGACAGTGCGCATCCGTTGCAAGGGCCGGAAATATTGCTCGTCGCCAACGGCGGCAACGATGCGGGCGCACAAGGCATCGTGCTGCAATCGGGCAGCGTATTGCTGGCCAGCGGCACGGGTTCTTCGGATACCACGCCGCTGGTCTTCGGTAGCAATGCCGGCACCAGCGCAAGTGGATCTGCCACGCCTGCCCTCAGCGGCAATGGTGCGTTGTTGCGCGTATCGCAGAACGACATGGTGAGCGTCACGCGCAATGACGTCACGTCGAGCGCAACCGCCGGCCAGCTCACCATCGACAGTGGTGCGACGGTGCAAGGCGGCAATGCGCTGATCATGGACACCACCGGTGCAACATCGGTCAGTCCGTCGGCGGTATTCAGCGCCACGAACATTCTGGCCGACGCCAGCCTGATTACCTTCGTGGGCAGCAATGAAAGCAACGCAAATGCCGCCGGATTGGTTATCGGGCCGGGGACGCTCAGCCTGCTGAGCGGAGCGCAACAGGTCACGCTAAGCAGCCGCGGCGCGATCGATTTTCTCGGCAATGTATCCATCGATCTGCCACAGGCGTTGAATCTCAATGCCAATGCGTTTGTCAGTGACGGTGGGCAAGTCAATATCCAGGCGGCCACGCTGGGTTTGGGCAATGCGATAGGCGGCAGCGCGGTAAAGCCGCTTGCGGGTAGCGGTCAGCTGAGCTTGAACGCAGGCGAGCTGGATTTCACGGCGGGCAATACGGCGTTGCAGGGTTTTGGCAGTGTCAGCGCCACAGTCAGCCATGGCATCGCCGGTCAAGGCAGCAGCAGTGTCGACTTCGGCGCCGCGAACGTCAGTTTGAACACGCCTGTACTGCTGGCCGAGAGCGGCGCCAGCACGACACTGACCACCACGGGTGCGTTCGGCGTGAACGGCGCAACCGGCACGGCGTTGTCAAACAATGCCATCGGCGGCGCGTTGAACCTTACTGGCGGCGCGCTCACCATCGACACGTCAGTCGATGCCTCGGCGGGCAACCTGAGCCTCGAAGCAACCAGTGGCGATCTCACCATCGCCAACGGCGCTAGCTTGAATACCGCAGGAGTCAACAAGACTTTCTACGACACCACCACCTATGCAGCAGGCGGAAACCTCAAGCTGGTTTCCGATCAAGGTTCGGTAATCGTGCAGCAAGGGGCGACGGTGGATTTCGCCGGCGCGCCGCTGGGCGGTACCGCCGGCAGCATTACCATCCAGGCCGGCCATCAGGCCACGCTCGCAGGCACGTTCGAAGGGCAGGCAGGCAACGGCTATCGCGGTGGTTACTTCACGGTGAGCAGCGGCGGCGCACTCGATCTGGATCAGCTGGCGCAACTGACCGCGCAGGCGGGCACCACCGGTGGTATTTCGATCAGCAGCGGTGCCGGCAACCTGGTGTTGTCGGCCGGTAACAGCCTTACCGCGCAGGATGTCTACATCACTGCCAATGGCGGCGTTGGTGCGGTGAACACGGCCAACGGCGTGCTGGAAATCGACGGCACCATCAATGCATCGGGCGCCGCGGCGGGCGAAGTCCAGCTGTATGGACGCAATGGCGTCACCCTCAACGGCAACGTGTTGGCGACCAGCAGCATTCCCGGACAGCGCGGCGGCATCGTGCAGATCGGCACCACCGGCACCAGCGATGGCAGCCTCAACACGCAGTACGGCTACGA
>NZ_DATEJY010000076.1:0-4293 GCF_035277725.1 Dyella sp.
GGTGTGGACTTATGGCGGCTGCATGCCTGGTCCCATCATTGAAGCGAAGAGCGGTAGCACGGCGCGCATCGCGTGGCACAACGACTTGCCAGCCAAGCATTTCCTGCCGATCGATCACCGCATTCACGGTGCCGAAGCGGACCGGCCGGAAGTGCGCGCCGTGGTGCACGTGCACGGTGCAAGCGTGCCTACGGCCAGCGACGGTTATCCGGATGACTGGTATGTATCCGGCCAAAGCCGCCTGCACACGTATCCCAACAAGCAGGAAGCCGCGGCGCTCTGGTACCACGACCACGCGATGGGCATCAATCGCCTGAATATCTACGCCGGCATGTTCGGCTTTTACCTGTTGCGGGACGAGCACGAGCTATCGCTTGGTTTGCCCGGCGACGAACAGGAAATTCCGCTGGTCTTGAGCGATCGCCTGCTTACCACCGGGGCGCAGCTTTACTACCCGGTATCGGGCAATAGCTTGGCGCCATGGGTGCCAGAAGTGTTTGGTAATGCCATGCTGGTCAATGGTGCGCTGTTGCCGTATCTCGAGGTGCAGCCGCGCCGCTATCGCTTCCGTGTGTTGAATGCTTCCAATGCTCGCTTCTTTAATTTGAAACTGCGCGACGGGCGACCGTTGTTGCAGATCGGCAGCGATCAAGGCTTGCTGGCGGCGCCCGTAACGCAATCCAATCTTTTTATCGCGCCGGGCGAACGCGCGGATGTCGTTATTGATTTTGCATTCTTGGCTGGACAGCGGATCGAATTGATCAACGAGGTGCTTCCGATCATGCAATTCCGCATCGGCAGCGGTCGTGTGAAGGACACGAGCGTGGTGCCTGCGGTATTGCGCGATGTGCCGCGCCTGCCCGAGTCCGTCGCAACCAAGCAGCGCATGCTGACCTTGGATTCCTATCAGGATTGCGTCGCCGAACCGATGCTGATGTTGCTCGATGGCAAGCGCTGGCATGAGCCGGTGACGGAAAAGCCAGTGCTCGGTAGCACGGAAATCTGGAGCCTGATCAACCTGACGGACGACTCGCATCCCATCCATCTGCATATGGTGAAATTCCAGATTCTGGATCGCCGGCGGTTTGATCAAGGCGCATGGATGGATGACAAAACGGTTCGCTATACCGGCCCGGCGCAGTTGCCTGCGGCAGGCGAAGCGGGTTGGAAGGATGTGGTGCAGGCGTGGCCGGGAATGATCACCCGCATCATTGTGCGCTTTGATGGTTATGTGGGGCGTTATGCGTGGCATTGCCATCTGCTGGAGCACGAGGCGAACGAAATGATGCGGCCCTTCGAGGTGGTGCCCGCATAAGCCGAACACCGCAGACCGATGTTGTAGGCCGAGATGAAATCGTAGGCTGGGATGTAATCCCAGCATCGCCATGCACAACAAATGCTGGGATGGCATCCCAGCCTACGTGAATCCCTTCATCCCAACGCCATCTGAAAACGGAGGGATGACTTAGGAGCTCCCTCAGGCTACTTGGTGGCAATATTCGCCAGCTGCGCCGCATCCACCCGCAACACCGGATAAGCCCCGACGCGCTGCACCGTGTACCACGGCGATCGCATAAAGAAGAAATTCAACCGCGCCCGGCTATTCGCTGCAAATGCCGGATCATCATGCAGCTTCTGCTCGAACGCTGCCTTCAGCGTGGGATCCTTCGCCATCATGTCGCGTGCCAGTTTCTCCAGCACACGTGGTTCGCCGAATTCCTTGGCTTCAAAGACCGCATCGAGATAGCCCCAACGCAGCAGGGAATCAGGTGCCTGCGGTTCCAGCAACTCCATGATGACGTTCGCCGCACGCTGGTTCATCGGCACGATGACCGAGCCGGCAGGCAAAGTCACTTGTTCTGGATGCGCTTGAAGCGTGAAGCTTTGCAGCATCAGGTGCCCTTCAAACGGCTCGCTCGCCCACTTCGGCTGATCGAGCTGGTAGGCGGTGGCATCTATCTCTTTCATCGGATGGCCGATGCGGCGATAAGCGATGCCGTGTGCATCCAGCTTGTCGATGATGGTTTTCCATTCGCCCGGCACGATATACGCGGCGGGTGGTGCGATCGATATATCAGGCAGCAAGCCGTTCCAGTTATTGATGCGATAGGTGACGGGCTTGCTCGGGTCGTACTGGATCCACGTGTCGTTGGAAATATCGCTGTGCGTTTGCGTAAAGGCGTAGCCCTTAAGCTCGTACGGCGTCGGCGTGGGATCAGGCTTGAACGTCAGCGGAACTTGTGCGTGCGCATCGCTGGCGCGCGCAATGGTATCGGCATCAGCTTGGCGAGTGGTGGCCAGCAGGGCAGTCGGATCGCGATCGATGTGATCGAGCACGACGCGCAGCAAATCGTAAACGGCATGTACGCGTACGGCGTATGACTTCAGCATGTGCGTTTCGATCAACAACGCCGGGCGATTCTGCAGCGCTGCATAACCAGTTGAAAAGCGCGGCCCGGAACCGAAATTCTCGATGCCTTTGCGCGGATCGCGGCCATCCTTGAACTCCAGATAGATCGAAGCCGAATGGCCGAGCTTTTCGTACGCGGGTATCGCCTGTTCCACCAACAACTTGCGTTGCCACGCAGCGACAGCGGGATCGAGCTTGTGCGGATCCTCGGTGTACCAGGTGAGGTCGTATGGGTAATCGGCGCCGTCCGTGGTGTGCACGTCGATCAGGAAATCCGGCAACCACGCCTGCCACAGCTTCAGCCACGCCAAGGTTTCCGGCGCTTCGGCTTTGATGTAGTCGCGATTGAGGTTGAGGTACTGCGCCTGGTCGCGAAAGCCCATGCTTTCCGGGCCATTCTGATTGATACGGTTGTACGGCGAGTTGTGCTCGTGCCCATCCACGCTATACACCGGAATGTAAACCAGCACCACGTGGTCGAGCAGATGCGGGTATTTGTCGGTGACGGCGATATCGCGCAACAGCATCAGTCCGGCATCCTTGCCTTCGATTTCACCCGGATGGATGCCGGCTTGCACCAGCACGATCGGTTTATGCGCAGCACGGGCGGCGTCCGGGGTGAACGTGCCATCGTGGCTTGCAATCACTACCGTCATGGGGCGGCCTTGTGGCGTGACGCCAAACGTTTCCAGCTTGATCTGGTCCGGCGCCGCCTGTTGCAGCCGCTGCAGATAGGCCAGCATTTGCGCATCGCTGGGCGTGGTGCGGAATTGAGAGGCTTCTGCCGGCGTGGTCCAGTTGTCTCCGGACCCGGCAGCGTGCGCGCCGATGGCCAGCGCACTCAATAAAAGCGCCGGCCATGCGCGGCGCATGATCATGCGGGATCCTTGGCGGGCAACGCGGCTGGCGTTGCCGGCAAGGTATCCGGCGCCACCGCGCCGCCGGAAATAATGAAAGCCATGGCCTGATCCATGGTCCAGTCGGTTGGCGTCAGCTCATCGAGCGGCACCACTTCCAGATACCCGCCAGTAGGGTTGGGTGTGGTGGGGATATACACCGCCGCCATGTCGCGGCCGGTGCCTTCTTCCTGCATCACCCGCGTGACGAAGCCGACCACCTTCATGCCCTTGCGCGGAAAATCCACCAGCACCACGCGCTGCGCGCCGCTGGGTTTTTGCTGCAGCACCGTCATCAATTTCTTGGTGCCGCCATAGATGGTCTGCACCAGCGGAATGCGCTGCAAAAGGCTGTCGAACGCATGCAGCAGCCGCTGGCCGATCATGCGATTGGCGAGAAAACCGAGCAGATACAAGGTGGCCAGGGTAAGCACCAGCGCCAGCACGTAGGTAACCCACCCGTGGCTGAGCTGATCGGCCACCTGCGGCGATACCCAGCCCAGCGCACCGACGAAGGCTGCCACCAGCGGGGCGCCGAGATCGGCCAGAAAGCCGACGATGAACTTGAACACCAGCCACGTCACCCATAGCGGCATGAAGGTGAGCAGGCCGGTGATGAGATAGCGTTTGACGCGCAACGGGGGCATGAAGAGGGCTCGGGGCGGGGAGGGCGCCTTATTGTAGAGCTGAATACCCGGCCGTGATTTTTTCGCGCGGGCCGCGAATAACAGGAGTAACCAAGGGGATGGGATATGCGCGGACGGGAACAACAGCGAGCTTTCGAACCTGCGAATTGTTCAACGATTCCGCGGCTTCAGCCGTACATAAAGCTGCTTACGCACGATAGCGACCACTTCGCCCGCCGCCGTCTTGATCGGTACATCAAACCAGCGCAACACCTTCTCGCCGTTCGCCGCTGCCGCACGCAACTCATCCAGCATGCCCGGTTCGAGCTTGAAGTGTGCATAGACATCCTCGCGGCCCGGT